>JAFRJV010000078.1 GCA_017432075.1 Mogibacterium sp.
TACAGGGTGTTCGAGGGCTGCACGAACCTGGAGAGCATAAACTATCCTGCAGGTCTTGCAAACTGCCCGGACGGGAACGGATCGTATTCAGGCCAGTACGGAAACCTGTTCGCCGGGTGCAGCAGTCTGAAGAGAGTCACTATTCCTGAAGGAGTAACAGCGCTCCCGAATTATACATTCGCCAATTGCACATATATCAGATTCCTTGAATTACCATCTACTCTCAAAACCATTGGGAAGTACGCATTCAGTAATTGTATCGGACTTCCATGGCTCTATCTGAGCAATAGTGTCAGTGAAATCCAGGATGGTGCTTTCGAAGAATGTGATGGACTGATCAATGTAACTCTTCCTGAATCCGTAACCACAATAGGTAAGAACAGTTTCAATAATTGTCCTAACCTCAAATGTTTATATACTACAGAAAGCCTTACAAATATTGGAGATAAAGCAGTCAGTGGCGATAAAGTCACTATGTATGTAGTTGAAAACTCATATGCAGCAGAATGGGCAATCAATAACGGTATTAACATTGAATTTATACCTGGCCGCTCGGGGAACTATGAGAATTATGCTATAGATATGACTGCCAGCAGTTTCTACCCAATGTCAGAATCTGTAAGGGTGGATGCATCGGTTCCGGTCATTCTTGATTACAAGATCAAAGATGAATACGCGGACCTAATAGGGGATAAATCTTTTGCTATACGTTTGTCATTAAATGCAGATGTGGCCAGCAACTCAATAACCGTTGATGGCAAGTCGGTGGTAATTGAAGAAAGCGATGAAGAAAGCGAACTTGTCATACCGGTTACAGCAAATGCCGGACGTATAAGATTTTCAATCAAAGCAAACGCTTTGGGTAAGATTTCTGCATATGCCAGCTTCAAATATACTAAGGATGGCAAATCCTGCAGTGACCTGATGGGTACTATCCTGATTGATGTACCGATAATAACAGTAGAGGCATCTTCGCCGACAAGCTTAACAACCCTGACCGTAAAGGGACTTGCTGAGTCCGGTAAGCGTGTAAATATATATATAAACGACACGCTGGAGACATCTGCTGTAGCAAAGAAAAACGGAGCATACAATGCTATAGTTAAAGTTCCGTCAACTGTTAAAGATAACAGTACATTCATTTTGACTGCTAAACTGGCAGATAACCCATCCTGCACAGCATCTAAGCAAATATTCTTCAGTTCTGCAACACCGGAGCTTGTCAGATTCGATATGTACTATATGGCACATGAGCAAAAGATGCTCGATATGCTGTCGGTGAGTGGAAATAATGCTGTGGCACTGAGTGTCTTCCCGGGAACTGAACTGACATTCAGGATAAAGTATAAGAATGCATCAAAGATCAGTAAGGTATATGTTGTAAGCACAAAGAATGGCGTAACAAAAACAATGGAAGCTACTCCGTGTGCAACAGAGGGCGAGTACATTGCAAAGGGATACTTTGACCCGTCCAACCACAACTATCTGCCTGGAAAGATCACGGTGCGATATGTCTTGAAGGGTGATGCTGACATCTCAACGGATTACGATAATCCTCAGCCGCTTTCAACAATCGGTGACATCCCGGACAATGTAAAGGATGCTACCACGGAGTCAGAACCTATAGAAGGAGGTACAAGATATACTGTAACTCTTGCAGATGAAAATCATTCAGAGTTCATAGTAGACAACACAGTAGAAACAACAACACACTATACAGTTGACCAGCTTGTCGCAGATGGCTTTGTAAAGGCAGATGAGACTCATTACGTCAAGGTCGAGATCGATAAGTATGTTCAGTCGCCTGATGATCTGAAGACGATCGTATCAGAACTTGTATACGATACTACAAACAATGAGCTGCACAAATTCATTGTTAAAAAGGCCATTGGAAAGATGGAAGGTGCTGCCCTGGCTGAATTCGGGCTTTCTGATATGATGGATATCTGGGGCTTTGCCATGGACGGTGAGATGGCTCTCCTCAATGTAGCGATGACCAGGTTTGAGATCGACTGTTCGAACATGAGTGCAGCGGAAAAGGCGGCAGCATACAAGAAGCTTGATATTCTTATCGAATACTATGGGGCAACGCTGGTAGTGGACTATATGATATTTGCTATCGGAGCTGCAACAGGAATAGGACTTCCGCTGGCTATCCTGGGCAAAGTGCTCAATGACGTTATTACCGAATACTATACAGAAGTCCTTAACGGACAATCTCCATCGCTGGAAAGAGTTATAGGAAAAGTAATTGGAGATTATATCAATGTTGCACTTAAGTGGCTTATCGATCCGAGCGGCTACGCGTATGATACGGTACCGTCTAACCGGGTGGAAGGCGCCATTGCAACGGTATACTTCAAAGAAACAGAAGATGCGGATCCGGTGGTATGGGACGCGACGGAATATGAACAACAAAATCCTCTATACACAGATTCAGCGGGATGCTACGCATGGGATACTCCGGAAGGACTCTGGCAGGTGGTCATCGAGAAAGAAGGGTATGAGACCTGGACCAGCGAGTGGCTCGAAGTGCCGCCTATCCAGACAGACATAAATGCGGCGCTTGTATCGACAGTGCAACCGGTACTTGAATGGTGCAATGTCAATCCGGAAGGCATCCAGCTCAAGTTCAGCAAATACATGGATCCGGAGACTGTTGAGGATGTTGTCATAATGGACGGATCCGGCAATGTAATACCATTTGAACTGGTTTATTCAGAGGAAGATACGGATGCTTCCGGAAAAGTATATGCAGATACATATCAGCTGAAACCGACCGAAGGAGAATATGCACTCAAAGACAGTTACACTGTTGTTCTGCCGGATACACTTAAGGGTGCAAACGAAGCAGTTTCATTCAAGGCTGAAGAGGTAACAAAGGTTTGTGTACCGGACTGCAGTCTGCAGGCTGACGAGACAGCGACTGTGAAGTACGGATCAAAGATAACAGTTCCGGTCACAGTATCACCTGAGGATGCCGATATCACTCTGAATGCTGTCAGTGGAGCAACGCATTTCGTCAAAGTCATTTCGATCAATAAGACAGAAACAGCCGGTGTATGGGATCTGATCCTTGAGGGGCGTCTACCTGGTGACACAAATGTAGTCGTTGAGGTTCCGGACTCAGGAATATCAACATCTATTGCAGTAACTGTAGAAATGGATGAGACCTTTGAGGGGTTCGATGATGAAGTCGATCCACAAGAGCAGGCAGCAGTGGAGGCAGTCATTGCTGCTATCGAAGCTCTTCCAACGGTAGATGAACTGACTCTGGACGACCAGGATCTGGTTCAGGCAGCAGCTTCAGCATATGATGCACTCAGTGAGGCAGCTAAGGCGAAGGTGCCGGAAAATACGAAGGCTGCTCTTGAAAATGCAAGAGCACGTATAGCACAGCTGATAGAAGAAGACGAAGAAGCTGCACAGCAGGCACAGCAACAGGCAGATGCTGTTTCGGCAACCATCAGTGCTCTTCCGACAGTCGAGAACCTGACGCTGAATGACAAAGACGCAGTACAGGCAGCAGCAGATGCGTATGATGCATTGAGCGATGCTGCTAAAGCAAGAGTTTCTGCTGAAAGCAAAGTTGCGCTTGAAGCAGCAAAAGCAAAAATGGCGGAACTTGTCGCGGAAGATACCGCAGCGGAAGAAGCGGCTGCAAATGTCACGGTTCTTATTAACGGACTCCCTTCACCGGATGATCTTAGTCTGAATAATAAGGATGCCGTACAGGCAGCAGCAGATGCATATGATGCACTGAGTGATGCTGCAAAAGCAAAAGTATCTGCAGACAAAGTCGATGCACTTGAAGCAGCTAAGACAAAGATGGCAGAGCTGGTAGCGGAAGACGCGGAAGCTGCAGGTGATGCAGCAAGTGTTGTTGACCTTATCGATGCTCTTCCGGATGTTGATACACTGACTCTGGATGATAAGGATCAGGTTCAGCAAGCAGTTTCGGCATACAATGCACTCAGCGATCTTGCGAAATCCAAGATTGCAGAGGAGACTCTTAATA
Source organism: Mogibacterium sp. (assembly GCA_017432075.1). Lineage (GTDB taxonomy): Bacteria > Bacillota > Clostridia > Peptostreptococcales > Anaerovoracaceae > Crickella. The sequence goes on from JAFRJV010000078.1 coordinate 4,019, forward strand.
TCCTTAATGCCGCAAAAATAAAAATAGAAGAGCTTGTTGATGAAGATGAGACTGCTGCGGAAGATGCAGCAAGTGTTGTTGCCCTCATTGATGCTCTTCCGGATGTTGATACTCTGACTCTGGACGACCAGGATCAGGTACAGGCAGCAGCCGGCGCATACGATGCACTGAGCGATGCTGCAAAGGATAAGGTCCCTGCAGAGAAAAAGAATACTCTTGAAAGTGCAAGAGCACGTATCACCGAGCTGATAGAAGCGGATGAGGAAGCTGCTCAGCAGGCACAGCAGCAGGCAGATGCCGTTGCGGAAAAGATCGGCAAGCTTCCGTCAGTTGATGCCCTTACGCTGAATGACAAAGACGCAGTACAGGCAGCAGCAGATGCGTATGATGCATTGAGCGATGCTGCAAAAGCTAAGGTGCCGGCTGCAGCGGTGGAAGCTCTGGAAGCAGCAAAGAACCGTATAGCAGAGCTTGAGGAACAAGCCGGCGATGATGAAGCACAGGAAGCAGCGGATTCTGTCACTGAAAAGATTTCTGATTTACCAAGCGTGGATGCTTTGACAATCGGAGATCAGGGTAAGGTCCAGGCCGCATTGGATGCATATAATGCACTCAGCGATGCTGCAAAAGCAAAGGTACCGGCTACAGCGGTGGAAGCTCTGGAAGCTGCTAAGAAACGTATGGAAGAGTTAGTAAAAACCGATGAGGAAGCAGCTGCAGAAGCTGAAACGGTTGAGAACATGATCAGTGCTTTACCGGCGGCAGATAAAATAACTCTTGCAGACAAGAATACGGTAATTGCTGTGGTCACTGCAATGGATAGTCTTAGTGATGCAGCTAAAGCTAAGATCAGCGCTGAAGACATCAAGAAGGTTTCGGATGCGGTCGCCAGAATAGATGCGCTTGAAAAAGCTGAAAAAGATAAGGCTGAGCAGGAGAGACTCAAAGCGCAGGAGCTGATAAATGCTAATAACGGCATAATTGATGCTAAACTGCCTAAAGTCAAGATATCTAAACCTGCCGCAGGAAAGAAGAAACTGACCGCCAAGTGGAAGAAGCTCAATTCCAAGCAGCAGAAGCGGATAAAGGGCATTGAGGTAGAATACAGTACCGATAAGAACTTTAAGACTGCATATAAATTCAAAGCTGCAAAGAAAAAAGCTGCAAGCGTAGCGATCAAAAAACTCAAGCCAAAGACGACGTATTATGTACGAGCTCATACATATGTTATCAGAGGAGGAGTCAAATACGTATCGCCGTGGTCGGCAAGAAAGAAAGTCAAAGTAAAATAATTTGACAAGTGCGTCAACAGAAAAACAGCGGGCTTAAAGAAGCCTGCTGTTTTCTATTGTGTTGCTCATTTGCTATAATTGTTTTGAGACAGTTAATCAGAACCAGAACATTTTCCAGGAGTATTTTATGAAAATCAGGAACAGATTTTTAAGCGTTTTTCTCGCAATGGCAATGGTCCTGTCAGGGGTCACTTTTGCCGGGCCGGTCTTCGCAGATGATGATACCGCGGTGCCGAACCTGTCATACACTCTTACAGATTATTACACCGGCAGCGAAGTCACTACTTCCAACAATGGAGCAAAAGCGAAGGTTCTGATCTTCGGCCGTGTTTCGTGCCCTAATACACAGGTTACTATGCAGAGCCTTTCAAACAGCAGCTATATGGTTAACTCCGGCTACGATGTGATGTTTATCGAGGAGGGCGCCGCATCCGAAGAAGATATGAAATCTTTTGTTGATTCTTATTGCAGTGACTACATGACGGTCTGTGCAACAACGGATTCTTACGGCAGCGAGCTCATGTGGAGCTATATGCGTTACTGGCAGGGAAGCACTTCATCTGTGCTCTATCCGGCTATTTTCTATATAGATGGGAACGACAATATACGGAAGCTGACAACAGGACGCGTGTCAGCTTTGTCGATCAAAAATGTCTGCGACAGTTTTGCCGGCAGCGGAGAAGACGAAAGCCTCAGAACCGCTGCAATTACTGCAACCTGCGGCCAGTCAAAGGCTCGTATCATGCTTGATGAAATGAATGCAAGGCGTACGGGCAGCAACGGAACTGTTCCATGGTGCTGGAATTCGGACAATACAAAAAAAGTTGAATACAGCGGCCTGGGTGAGCTTGAGTATGACTATGATCTGGAGAAGATCGCAACTCAGAGAGCTGCGGAGATCGTTCTTTCGTATGCGCATACCAGACCTAACGGAGATAGCTGCAACAGCGCCTATTCGGAATTTTCTTATTACTGTTCCGCCAGAGGAGAAAACATAGCGATAGGGCAGAAGACATGGTCTGAAGTACTCGATGCGTGGTGGGAAGAGAACGAAGACTATAACGGCCAGGGGCACAGACGTAACATTCTCAACAGCAGATACACATCTGTCGGCATCGGCCATGTAATAGTCGACGGTACTCATTACTGGGTACAGGAGTTTTCTGACTCTACAAACAGTGCGGAATATACTGAACCGAATGATAGTGAGACAGACTTCAATATAGAATTTGACACCTCCAAGCTCGTTTCAGATGAGCTGAGCGCATCAAGGACATCGATCAGCACATATGTCAGTTACGGAGAACCCCTGCCGGAGATCACCGAGAAGATAAGGCTTAACGATACAGCTTATTATACTGATGATGTGACAGTCAAAAATACTATGAACTGGTATGTCAGAGATATCGGCATAGCTTATATAACAGAAAATCTGGTAGTGGGCAGCACCGTAGGACAGACTGAGATAGTGCATCCGGCTATGTTTGGCGGTGATCAGCTGAAGATCCCGGTGACGGTCAAGGCGGGGAGCCCTTCTGACCCGACTGATCCTGACGATCCTGATGACCCGGATGATCCTGACGAACCTATAGGATATTATACCCCTGTTACTATCCCGATCCCGCTGACTTACGGGCAGACTGAAGCGCGGCAGGTGTTTGATGAGCTGAACGCAAGGCGTACCGGCAGCAACGGAAATGCTCCATGGTGCTGGAACGAAGATGCTTCAGAGAAAGAGGATTACAGCGGTCTGAGAGCACTCAAGTACAGCTACAATCTCGAAAAAGTAGCGATGCAGAGGGCAGCGGAAGTATCCATCCATTATATGCAAAGCCGGTCGGATAAACATCCGAGGCCTGATAACAGTAATTATAAAACCGCATTTGATGAAGTCTCCGGGGCAGGATACGCTGTGGGAGAGATATTCCTCTGTGGCTGTGACAATGCTGAGGAGATCCTGTCAGAATGGTGGGAAGAAGAGGAGCAGACATATGAGGATCAGTATGAGCGCAGGTTCGTGCTTAACAGCGATGCGGTGTATGCCGGAGTGGGGCATGTAATACGTAACGGACTTCACTTCTGGGTGCTCGAACTTGGCCGGTCCGGAAGTCCGGGCACAGCTACAGCTGCTCTGGATGGAGATGCTGTGCGCAATGTGGAGGTTATTCCTTACTTTATGGCATCTGATGGTATCTATTCAGATACAGACAGCATAACTTTAAAACCGGGCGAAACTGCAGATATACCAAGCTGTCAGGAACTGCTGACTATGCAGATGGATTTCACTGACGGAACTATTCCGCTGAATAATAATAAAGAGTGGGTCATTGAAGATACATCGATAGCTGAGATCTCCGGTGGCAGGATCGTGGCAAAGGCAGCGGGCACTACAGCCATCACACGTGATGTGACATTCTCGCTTAAAGGCAGCGCGATCAGTATCCCGATCACGGTTTCCGCTAATGATCCGGCTGACCCGGATGATCCTGACAACCCTGATAACCCTGACAACCCTGATAACCCTGACAATCCGGATAACCCTGACAACCCTGACAACCCTGATGATCCGGTCGATCCGGATCAGCCGGTACATAAACACAGATTTGGAGCCTGGGAAATCGTCACACCGGCAACCGAGGTATCTGCCGGCACAGAAATCAGGTCCTGTTACTACTGCGATACAGATGAAACACGTACTATTCCGATGCTCGCACCTACACTGCCGGCAGTAAAAATAAGCAAACCGGCAGCTGCGAAGAAATCGGTGACTGTCAAGTGGAAGAAGGTTTCTGCGAAGAACCGGAAGAAGATCGGGAAAATCCAGATACAGTACAGTCTTGATAAGAACTTCAGGACTGGAGTCAAGACTACGACAGCGAAGAAGATGGCTGTATCAAAAAAGATCAAGAAACTGCAGTCAAAGAAGAAATACTACTTCAGGATACGAGCCTACAAGAGCTCTGACGGACAGGTACATGTATCCAGATGGTCTGCAGTAAAAGGCATCAAGGTAAAGTAAACGATGAAGATTCTGATCATCAGGCACGCAGAGCCCGATTATACGATCGATTCTCTGACAGAAAAGGGATGGCGCGAGGCGGAGTATCTTTCGGAGATGCTCGCTAAACAGCTGGACGAACAAAACCGTAATGGGCAGGTCTACTTTTACATGTCGCCTTACGGCAGGGCGCAGGACACAGCTTCACTCACGCTGAAGAAGCTGGGACGCACAGCCGAAGTGCTCCCGTGGCTCAGGGAGTTTGACATCTTCATATGGAGGCCTGACGACACAACGAGAAAGCGCATTCCCTGGGACTGGACGCCCGGGGCCTGGATGCAGGATCCCCGCCTGTATCAGGCGGACCACTGGTTCGAGAACGAGCTGATGTCGGAAGGCAATGTCGGCGAAGAGTACTGCAAGGTTGCGGAGCAGTTTGACGAATTGCTGGCGCGGCACGGCTACAGGCGCGATGGCGGATACTACCGCGCAGAGCGCTCAAACCACGATACGCTGGTGCTGTTCTGTCACTTCGGGGTAGAAGGAGTTCTGCTGAGCCACTTGCTGGGGGTATCGCCAATGCCGGTCTGGCATGGCTTATGTGCGTTGCCTTCCACGGTTACCACGCTTGTGACGGAAGAGCGGAGAGAAGGCATAGCAGTATTCAGGATACTGGCGTTCGGAGAGCGGGCGCACCTGTATGTGCATGATGAGGAGCCGTCATTTGCTGCCAGATTCTGCGAATGCTACGAAGACGATACACGGCATGATTAAACACCTCTGATTGACATGCACCTCCTTGTGCAGTACAATGTACTACACAAGGAGGTGATTTTTATGGCTTTTTCCATCAGGCTTACAGATGAAGAAAGAAAGCTGGCAGAAAGCTATGCAAAGATGCATGCGTACTCACTCTCGGAGGCTTTCAAAAGGGCGTTGTTCGAGAAGATCGAGGATGAATATGACATAGCCGTTGCGGAAGAAGCGTATAACGATTACGTCGCTGACGGAAGAAAGAGCCGTCCTGCAGATGAGCTTTGGAAGGAATGCGATCTATGAGTTACAGCGTTGAAACGACCGCAAGATTCGATATAGAGTTCAAAAAGTTAGATCGATATACACAGAAACTGGTCCGGGCCTGGATCGAAAAGAACCTGGTCAACTGCGACGACCCGAGAATCCACGGTAAGGGGCTGAGTGTCGGACTCAGCGGAAAAATGCGCTACAGAATAGGCGACTACCGTCTTATATGCCTGATCGAAGATGACCGGCTGGTTATAATTGCACTTACTATAGGGCACAGAAGCGAAATATACTCACGATGACAGAAAAGGAAGAGAAACCATGAAAGCGATAGTTTTTTTAGCAGACGGATTTGAAGAATGTGAAGGCCTGATAGTCGTGGATATCCTGCGCAGAGCAGGAGTGGAGACGGTCATGGCGTCGGCAATGGACAGCCTGAAGATAGATTCATCAAGGCACATCAAAGTGGAGGCTGATGTGATGGCGGCAGCGGTCGATTATAACAATGTCGATCTCGTAGTGCTGCCGGGAGGACGTCTCGGCACCGAAAACCTGGGCGCAAACCAAATAGTTGTGGACATGTGCAGAAAATTTGCTGCAGAGAAACATGCTGCTGCGATCTGCGCGGCACCTTCGCTGCTGGCATCCCTGGGTTTGCTCGAAGGCAAAAAGGCGACCTGCCATCCGGATTTTGAAGGGCACATGAAAGGTGCTGTACTTACCGGCGAAAGCGTTGTGACCGACGGCCGAATCACCACGGGCCAGGGGCTCGGCGCATCTTTCGACTTTGCGTTCGAACTGGTAAGTATACTGGTCGGTGAAGCGATGGTGGAGCAGATAAAGAAAGCGATCTGCTACAGGAAATAGCTGATAATGATAAAATACCGGATCCCGTTCAGGGATCCGGTATTGTTCATTAGTATATTGCGCCGTTTGCGGTTATGTAATCGACCCGCATACGTGCGTATTTTCTTGCGGTTTTTTTGTTCGGAAGGGTCCATGTGCAGACCTTGACTCCTCGTTTGTGGAATGTCTTTACGGTCTTTCTGCTGACGGCAGTGTATCTGAGAGAGATAGCAGTGATGCCTGCATTTTTCAGCTTCAGTGCCATCTTTTTATATTTCTTTGATGACAGCTTGGATTTCAGATACATGGTCTGGACGTTATTGCTGATACCCCTGCTGCGGGCCATCTTGACTGCATCCCTGACAGCAGAGTAGCTGAAACTGATGATGACGACATTATGATCTCCGATAAGATCGAAAAGGTGCCCAAGACCTTTGGCTGAAAGGCGGTGTTTGAGTTCGATGACAGGAACAGCGCCGTTCGAATATTCCCATATGGTGCTCAGAGCTTCGTCCGCGGTCGGTATCTTCTGTCCGGGATATTTACCCGCATTTTTGCCGCTCACTATCGTGTAATTGTCGAGGTCTTTCCGTGTAACATCGCGAATGCTTTTGTTAACACCGCACATCCTTCTGATGTTTTCATCGTGCATCACGAGCAGAAGAGGTTCGTCTTTTTCAGCATCAGACTCCCAGATGTCGAATTCTACACCGTAGAAGTTGCTGTTTTTTGCGGCCAGCGTGAAAGCTGCAAGTGTGTTCTCCGGTGCTTTTGAGCTCCATCCGCGGTGTGCTATGTACTTAGGCCTTTTGAAGGATGCGGCATATGTATCTGTTGCAGAAAAAGCAAACGAAGAGAGCACGAGGCTCAAAACAAGAAGAAAACTGAGTAGTCGTGAGTGCTTTCTGATCATGTCCGCGGCTCCTTTTCTGTTATCTGTCTGTGATAATAATAATCGGGCATTACCGCCGGGGCAAGAAATCTATACAGCCTTTAAACTTGTTGAAGTTACTGAGAATTCCTTGAATAAAGCATGGATTCCCTATAAAATTTTCAAAGTATCCGAAGAAGAAACACAGGTCATTCGTCAGACAGACCGCAGGGACTTTTAATTATGAAGAAAAACTATGACTCGCTGGATCTGCTTAAATATGTAATGTCATTCTTTATTGTGGCAATACACACAGAGCTTTTTCCCATGGTTCTGTATCCGTGGCTGAGGATCGCAGTTCCGCTGTTCTTTGTCGTTTCGGCATTTCTGCTGCAGAACAAGATCAATGGAGATCCGGCGAATGAAAAACAAATAGTAAGGAAATTCTGTATAAGACTACTTAAACTGTATCTGTTCTGGTTTGTTGTCCTTCTTCCTGTCACTGTTGTTGTAAGGCGGCCGTGGTTTGCTGACGGCATTGCTGAGGGGCTGCGCCTGACTATAACAAATACATTGTTTTCAAGTACGTTCAGCGCTTCCTGGTTTATCGTAGCTACTATAGAAGCCATGCTGATCATCAGCTTTCTGCGTTCCAGAATAAGCAGGCACGTTTTGACTGCAATTTTCCTGATCGTCTATTGTATCTGCTGTCTGCGCTCAAGTTATTACACTTTGCTTCAGGGGAACGGACTCTACATGCTGATAGTTAAAACTTACGAGTTTGTTTTCACCAGCCCGGTAACCAGCTTCCCGGTGGCTCTGATCTGGATGTGGATAGGTATACTGTTCGCAAACGGAGATATAAGATTGTCAAAGAAGCATTTATCCGTTATCGCAGTGATATCGGCTGTGCTGTTATATGTTGAGTGGAGATGGGTCTATGCAATTACGGGAACATTCAACAACGACTGCTATCTGATGCTCGCGCCGCTGGCAGTAGCATTGTTCGGAATCGTAAAAGACAGCGATGTCAAAGTGAAAAACGGTATAGCGATGAGGAGGATAAGCACCATCACCTTCTGCTCGCATATATCCATTATTGTTGTGCTGAACATTGTGCTTACCCGGATCATGATAAATGACTCCGTAAAGAGCATAATTCTGTTCGTGATGACGGCATGCATCTGCCACTGCCTGAGCTTTATAATAATGAAGCTCGAGAAAAACAAAAGACTGGCATTTCTCAGGTATTCCCACTAGCATAAAACCCGATAAATATGAACAGCTTGAATATAGACCCTGATTCCTTTAAAATTAAAGGGATCAAGGGAAAGGAGAAATAGTGCCGGCACAGATAAACAGTAAAGGCGCTATTCTTTATTTTTAAACGGACGGTGCGCCCGGCTTTTGAGGTGCAACAGAATGAGTATGAATGTAAAAAAGAAATACAGTACAGCAATATTTGTAATTGCGGATATAGCTACAGCGATCATCAGCGCTATCATGCCGTATATATTCAGGTTCGGCATTTTTTCCATAAAGACAGGTATCGCAAGGTCATTTCTGGAGATAACCCTTAAATGGCTCCCGCTCGATATCGCTATTTTCCTTGCGGTCAATGTTGCGCTGAAGCTCTACAACAGAGTATGGACATATGCGAGTGTCGGTGAGCTGTATGACTGCGCGAAATCGGCGGTCATCACAGAAGCTCTGTGCATGGCGTACAAAATGATCTTCGGAATTTATATGTTCCGCAGCTACTACCCATTCAACTTTATGATAATGGGCATGCTGCTTGGCATGTCAAGGATATCCATCAGAGTAATAAGAGGCGCACAGAAGAGAAGAAACAAGAAGGGCGACACACATAATGTAATGATCATCGGAGGAGGAGCTGCGGCCACGATGCTCATCAAGGAATATCAGCTCAGCAGCAGAAGGATCAAGATCTGCTGCATTATCGACGATAATCCTGAAAAGAAGGGAAAGCGGCTGATGGATGTGCCTATCATAGGCGGCAGGGAGAACATCGTTAATGCAGCTGACAAATATGATGTCGATGAGATAGTCATTGCGATACCATCGGCTGCGCCTGCTGTTATCAGAGACCTCATCATGATATGCCAGGAGACCAGTGCGAGAGTCAGAAGGCTGCCTGCTATTGCAAGCACCCTTACGGACTCACTCAGCTCTGCGGTAAGAGACATAAATTATGAGGACCTCCTCGGGAGAGATACCGTTATAATAAAGAATCCTGAACTCCATGCTTTCCTTAACGACAAAGTCGTGATGGTAACCGGCGGCGGAGGGTCGATCGGATCGGAGCTTTGCAGGCAGATAGTTGCCAATGAACCTAAGAAGCTTGTAATTGTAGATATATATGAGAACTCGACATATGAGCTCGAAGTCGAGCTGAGAAGATATTATCCTAATGCAGATATCGAAGTGCTTATTGCATCTGTCAGAGACTATGACAGGCTCGATACTATATTTGCGGCTTACAGGCCGGATGTCATCTACCATGCAGCAGCCCATAAGCATGTACCGCTGATGGAGACTTCGCCTAACGAGGCTATCAAGAACAACTGCCTTGGTACACTCAATCTGGCAAAGCTGGCAGACAAGTACAAAGTAAAGAGATTTGTAATGATCTCGACAGACAAGGCCGTAAGGCCTACGAACGTTATGGGCGCCACCAAGCGTATCTGCGAGATGATAGTCCAGACATATAACAAGAAGTCAGAAACGGAATTCGTGGCTGTCCGGTTCGGCAATGTGCTTGGATCGAACGGATCCGTCATACCGCTTTTCCTCAAGCAGATCGACGAAGGCGGACCTGTAACACTCACACACAGAGAGATCACCAGATTCTTCATGACCATCCCTGAGGCGGTGTCACTGGTGCTGACTGCCGGGCTCATGGCTAAAGGCGGAGAGATCTTCATACTGGACATGGGCGAGCCGGTCAAGATCTATGACCTCGCGTGCAATCTCATAAAAATGAAGGGCTATGTGCCTGAAGTCGATATAAAGATAGAAGTGGTCGGCCTGAGGCCGGGCGAAAAGCTGTATGAAGAGCTTCTGATGTCTGAGGAAGGCCTTCAGGAGACGGAAAACAAAAAGATCCATATCGGCAAACCGATAGAGATCGATGAGAAGGTGTTCCTTGATAAACTCGACAGACTGATCGATAAGGCTGAGGACAACATGGCCAACATCCGTAAGGATATCAAGGACATATGCCCTACGTATAACCCTAACAATGAGAAATAGAGGCGGTAAATGCAGATCATAAAAAACAAAAAGGCAGTAATCAGGAATACTCTGGCTCTTGCCGGATGTTCTTTTGCTGTTCTTAACATTATTGCCGGCATAAAAAAAGGCGACAGCGTGTTCGACAACGAACCCGAACAGAAAAACCTTCTTGAAGGCAGGAAGGTCATTTTTGTCGAAAATGAAAATGAGCCTGAAAATGCGGACGGCGCAAGAGGGCATCTTGAAGATGCCGGAGAAGCAGAGCATAAGGCCGGTTTTTATCAGAAGTATGTAAAACGCGGTGTGGACATGGCACTGAGTTTTGCGGGACTCCTTGTTCTGGGACCGGTGATCGGTGCAACGGCGCTTGCGATAAAGATCGACGATCCGGGTCCGGTGTTTTTCACTCAGAAGAGGATAGGTCAGAACAAGCAATACTTCAGGCTTCATAAGTTCAGATCGATGAAGATGTCGACCCCTCATGATGTGCCTACACATATGCTCGGCGACCCTGACCAGTACATCACAAAAGTCGGAAGATTCCTGCGAGCTCACAGCCTTGATGAGCTTCCTCAGATCTGGGATATCTTTATAGGCAATATGTCTGTGATCGGTCCGAGACCTGCGCTCTGGAATCAGGACGTGCTGACTTCCGAACGTGAGAAGTACGGCGTCAATGAGCTCAAACCGGGTCTTACCGGATGGGCGCAGATAAACGGGCGCGACGAACTCGAACTGGAAGAGAAAGCCAGACTCGACGGCGAATATGCCGACCGCATCAGCGAGGGAGGGCTTAAAGCTTTTATCTTTGACTGCAAGTGCTTTATAGGCACTATTTTCTCGGTTGCCCGCAGCGAGGGTGTTGTAGAAGGCGGCACGGGTGCGATGCGCGATTCGCTCAGATCCGGGGTTCCTGCGAATGATCCGGCGACTGCGCTGGGATGTGATATGGAGATAAATGCAGACCGCAACGCTGCTAAACGTGTGCTGATAACCGGTGCAGGAAGCTATATCGGAGAGTCGGTAAAGGCATATGCCGGCGAACACTTCAAGAATCTTGAGGTTGATACTATCGACATGATAGACGGATCCTGGAGAAATGAAGATTTCGGTAAATATGACTGCGTTTATCATGTGGCAGGACTGGCTCATGCCGATGTAGGAAATGTCTCTGATGAGGTAAAAGAGAAGTACTATGCCGTCAATACGGATCTCGCGATAGAAACCGCCCGCAAGGCAAAGGCTGAAGGCGTTAAGCAGTTCATCTTCATGAGCTCCATGATCGTTTACGGGGACTCTGCTCCGTACGGAACAGAGAAGATGATCGATCGCAACACTGTACCGCACCCGGCGAATTTCTATGGGGATTCCAAGTGGCAGGCAGACATGGGAGTCAGAGCTCTTGCAGATGAAAACTTCAAGGTCGCAGTCCTGAGACCTCCGATGATATACGGCAGAGGAAGCAAAGGAAACTATCCTGTGCTTGCAAAGATGGCTAAAAAGCTTCCGGTATTCCCTGACATACAGAATGAAAGGTCGATGCTTTACATCGGCAATCTGTGCGAGTTCGTATGCAATCTAATAACTTCGGGAGAGGGCGGCATCTATTTCCCTCAGAACGCTGAATATACACGTACCAGCGAAATGGTGCGCGGGATAGCCGGCGTCAGCGGCAAAAAGATATTTGTTACAAAAGCCTTGAGTCCTGCGGTAAGGATCGCATCGCACGTTCCGGGAAAGATCAGCGGCCTTGTCAATAAAGCTTTCGGAAACAGCTGCTATGATCAGGCTCTGTCGAAGTATTCCTTTGAATACCGGAATGTCAGCCTTGATCAGTCGATAGGTGAAACCGAAGGTTCAGAAGACGTAAAAAAAAAGACTGACAAAAAACACATCCTTCTGATATCACAGTACTTTTATCCTGAAACCTTCCGCGTGAACGATATCGCGCTGGAGTGGGTCAGGAGAGGATATAAAGTGACCGTGCTCACCGGTATCCCTAACTACCCTATGGGCAAGTTCTACGATGGATACGGTTACACCAAAAAGAGAAAAGAATCCTGGAACGGTGTCGAGATAATAAGGATACCGCTGATAGCACGCGGCAACAGCAGCAATAAACTTATAAATGCTGCAGGCATGGCATCCAATTACCTGTCATTTGTTGCGGCAGGACATAAGTGGGTTAGAGAAAACGATATTGGGGCAGATCTGGTGTTTACATTTGAGGTAAGCCCTATGACCCAGGCGCTCATCGGAGTCTGGTACGGTAAGAAGTATAATGTGCCGGTCTACCTCTATGTGCAGGACCTCTGGCCTGAGAATGTCGAGACAGTCACAGGGATCCACAACCGTGCGATCATAGGACCGATCGACAGAATGGTCGATAAGATCTACAGAGAGACTGATGTAATATTCACGACCAGCCCGAGCTTTGTAAAGGCGATCACTGACCGCGAGTGCAAAGTGCCTGCGGAAAAGGTTCATTACTGGCCTCAGTATGCAGAAGAGTTCTACCATCCGATGCCAAAACAGCAGGTAGATGGTATCCCTGATGACGGTTCGTATAAGATAGCCTTTACCGGCAATATAGGTACTGCACAGGGACTTGAGATACTTCCGAAAACAGCAGAGCTGCTGAAAGACGAAAAAGTTTCATTCGTGATCGTCGGAGACGGCAGATATCAGCCGGAGCTCGAGAGACAGATAGAAGAACTCGGTGTCAGAGACAAATTCATCATGATACCTCGTGTGCAGGCTCAGAAAGTCCCTGAGATTCTGAGTGCCTGCGATGCCGGATTTATAAGTTTCAACAATATGCCGCTCTGGCACAGCACGATACCTGCAAAGCTGCAGTCATATATGGCTTGCGGGAAACCGATCATTGCGTCTGCAGCGGGAGAGACTGAAAGGATCATAAGCGAAGCGGACTGCGGTCTGTGCTGCAGCATTGGTGATGCAGCAGCGCTGGCAGATGGCATCCGGAAACTGATGAAGATGGACAATGAACGTCTCGGCAGAAATGCGGAGACCTACTTCAGGGAACATTTCGATAAGACAAGCCTCATGGATGAGATGGACAGATATTTCGAAGGGCGGTAAAGGATGAAGATCCTGATGATAAATGTCGTATGTGGGATACGAAGCACAGGACGGATATGTACCGATCTGGCTGAGGTACTCGAAAAAGAGGGACATGAAGTAAAAATCGCATATGGCAGAGAGGACGTTCCTGAGCAGTTCGGCAAATATGCAGTCAGGATAGGCTCCAGATTTGACAATATCAGTCATGGCTTAAAGGCAAGACTGACAGATGGCTGCGGATTCGGCAGTGTCAGAGCAACAAAGCGGTTTATTGAATGGGTAAAAGAGTATGACCCGGACGTGATCCATCTGCACAATCTGCACGGGTACTATATCAACGTTGAGATCCTGTTCGATTATCTGAAAACATGCGGAAAAAGAGTTATATGGACTTTGCACGACTGCTGGGCTTTCACCGGTCACAGTGCAACATGCGATGCAGTGGACTGCACCAGGTGGGAAACGGGCTGCTATGACTGCCCCAACCTGAAGGAATATCCTGCAAGTTATTCTGACCACAGCAGTGAAAACTGGCATAAAAAGAAAGCGGTTTTTTCAGATGTGCCTGATATGACTATAATCACACCTTCCAGGTGGCTGGCGGGACTGGTCAGAGAATCCTTCCTTCAGGAGTATCCGGTCGAGGTGATATACAATGGAATAGACACCTCGCAGTTTTATCCGATGGAAAGTGATTTCAAGGAGCGCTTAGGCATAAAGGATAAAAAAATGCTTCTTGGAGTTGCAACCGCATGGAATGAAATGAAAGGCTTTTCTGACTACCTGAAACTTGCAGATATGCTGGATGAGAAATACAGGATAGTTATGGTAGGCCTGACCGCAAAACAGATCGATTCACTTCCGCCCAGCATAATAGGACTTGAAAAAACGAACAGTCCGAAAGAGCTGGCCATGATATACAGCGCCGCAGACATTTTGCTGAATCTTTCATACTGCGAATCATTCAGCATGATAAATATAGAGGCACAGCTTTGCGGAACACCGGTAATATCATATAAAACCGGTGGCTGTGTTGAAACAGGCGGTAACAATGCGGTTATAGAAAAGGGGGACCTCGAAGCTGTAAAAGAGGCACTCGAGGGAAATGTCAGCATACAGGTGATCGGAAAAGAAATAGAAAAAGATACAATGACAAGCCGGTATATTGAAGTTTATACGAGAGGTACTGAAACAGTATCCGGCAGAACAGAATAATATGAAATAACAGATGCAGTCATAAACGGCGGGGTTCATAAAGAACCCGCCGGTTTTTTGATTCGAGGAAACCTGTAAAGAAGCCGCGCTGTTGTTGCACAGCTGTTTTACATTTGTTACAATTAGCGTGTTCACCAAAGGATAAATTTCAAACTTCGCGAACACGAACAGATAAATGGAAAAAAAGAAATTATCAATACAGGAGGCAGATGTCCTCTGCGCATTATATAAACAGGAATTCATCAATCAAAGACTGCTGGCGGAATCATCAGGGCACAGTCTTGGAGTTGTCAATAAAAGCATCAGGGGGCTGACTGAAAAAGGCTTCCTCGATGAACATATGGCAATAAGCGAAAAAGGAAAGGCACTGTTCCTGAAAAATAAACCGGAAAAGGCAATAATTCTAGCTGCAGGTTATGGCATGAGAATGGTTCCCATAAACATGGAATCACCAAAAGCCTTGCTTGAAGTGAATGGGGAAAGGCTGATAGACAGGCTGATATCGCAGCTGCATGATGCAGGCGTTACGGACATTACGGTCGTAGTCGGATTCATGAAAGACTCTTTTGAGTATCTTATTGACGAATTCGGTGCTGAACTTGTCTACAACCCTTACTACTCATCAAAGAACAACATCTCTTCGCTGTCGCTGGTCACGGAAAAGATCGGTAATACATATATCGTTCCTTCGGATATCTGGTGTGACAACAATCCGTTCCGGAAGGAAGAACTTTACAGCTGGTATATGGTCAGCGACTTCGTCGACGACAGTTCCGATGTAAGAGTAAACAGAAAGATGGAACTGGTCAAAAAGCCAAGCACCTCATCAGGAAACGGAATGATAGGCATTTGCTATCTCACTGAAGAAGACGCGGATTATGTGGTGAGGCAGATCAATGACTTCAACACAGATCCATCGTATGACGGCAAGTTCTGGGAGGAATCACTGTATCTGGATGACCGGATGATAGTCAGAGCAAGAGTCGTTCATTCTTCCGATGTGGTCGAGATAAATACATATGAGCAGCTCAGAGACCTGGATGCTGATTCCGACCAGCTGAAGTCGGATGCTATAGATACCATAACAACAGTATTAGGCTGCAATGAAGAGGATATCACCGGCATCGAAGTGCTGAAAAAGGGAATGACTAACAGGTCATTCAGCTTCTGCGCGGATGGCTGTAAATACATTATGAGGATCCCGGGTGAGGGAACCGATCAGCTCATCAACAGGAAAAATGAAGCTGAGGTGTACAGGACGATAAAAGGGCTCGGCCTGTGTGACGATCCTGTTTATCTGAATCCGGAAAACGGTTACAAGATCACGAAGTATCTGGAAGGGATCCGGGTGTGTGACAGTGATGATCCGGAAGATCTCAGGAAATGCATGGAGAAGCTGCGTGGCTTACATGCGCGAAAGCTGCAGGTCGGGCATGATTTCGACATTTTCGGACAAATAGATTTCTATGAGTCTCTGTGGAATGGGCGGCCTTCGGTCTACAAGGATTACATAAAAACGAAACAGAACATAATGAGCCTGAAACCGTTTATCGACGGTGCTGAAAAAGACTGGTGCCTCACTCATATAGATGCGGTACCGGACAATTTCCTTTTCTATACGCCTGAAGACGGATCTGGGGAACTGCTTCAGCTTACTGACTGGGAATACTCGGGAATGCAGGATCCGCATGTAGATATAGCCATGTTCTGCATCTACAGTCTGTATAACAAGGATCAGTGTGACCGGCTCATAGATATCTATTTTGAAGGGAACTGCGATCCGGCAGTCAGAGCGAAGATATATGCATATATAGCAATGTGCGGATTGCTCTGGTCTAACTGGTGCGAATATAAGCGCAGCCTGGGTGTGGAATTCGGTGAATACAGCCTGAGGCAATACCGGTTCGCAAAGGACTATTACAGATATCTGCTCCAGACAGATACTGCGAAGAAGCAGGCGGCGCAGGAGGACTAACGCATGAGAAACGATTCAAATTACGCAGATAAGAGCAGAATAGACTGGATGATAACGCTTGTGCCGTTCATCCTTATTGTAGGACTGGCATTTTACCTGTTCATTTTTCCGGAACAGGCTAACGAGGTGATAGGTCAGGTCAGGTTTTTCTTTGGGGATACTCTGGGCAGTTACTACCTGATAATCGGACTCGGAGTACTTATAGTATCGATCTACCTGTCATTTTCCGGGTATGGAGATATCGTGCTTGGAGAGCCCGGCGAGAAACCTCAGTACAGCTTTTTTACCTGGGGCTCGATGATGTTTACCTGCGGACTTGCTGCTGACATCCTCTTTTACAGCTTTGCTGAGTGGGTGATGTACGCAACGAATCCTCACATTGCCGAGATGGGAGGCAGCATCACAGAGTGGGCAGGGGTGTTCCCGCTGTTCCACTGGAGCTTTATACCGTGGGCGTTTTATCTTGTTCTGGCGGTAGCTTTCGGTTTTATGCTGCACTGCAGGAAAAGAGATAAGCAGCGGTACTCTGAAGCGTGTCTGCCCGTACTGGGAGAGAAGCGCGCGCATGGTACCCTTGGTCGCGTAATAGACCTGTTTGCACTGTTTGCTCTGCTGGCAGGAACAGCAACGACTTTTTCTGTAGCCACTCCGCTTATGGCTGAAATAATAGTCACGCTGTTCGGGATATCCATATCGCGTACCGCTGTAACGATAATCATACTTCTGATCACATGCGCTGTGTATACATACGCAGTGCTCCATGGCTTCAAAGGAATATCGTTCCTTGCCAAGCTTTGCATATACATGTTCTTCGGCCTGCAGATCGTAGTGCTGCTGATCGGAGGAGACGGAAGATTCATTATTGAGAACGGCATCCAGAGCCTGGGGAAGATGGTGCAGAATTTCATCGGACTCAGCACCTATACCGACCCCGCCAGAACGAACAACTTCCCTCAGGACTGGACCATCTATTACTGGGCATACTGGATGGTATGGTGCATAGCGGCGCCATTCTTTATCGGCAATATATCCAGGGGAAGGACCATAAAGCAGACTATCCTCGGGGGATACGTTTTCGGTGTCGGAAGCACGATAAGCTCATTTATAATCCTGGGCAATTACAGCCTCGGACTTCAGTCCTCAGGTGCGCAGGATTTTATAGGAATGTACGAGAAGGACGGAGACCTTTATGGCCTGATCATAAATATCATAAAGACCATGCCGGCCGGATCGTTTATCCTTATCTGGATAATGATATGCATGATAGCGTTCTATGCTACCAGTTTTGACTCGATCGCTTACACTGCCGCCTGCTATAGTTATAAGAAGCTCGATGAGAACGAAAAGCCTCACCCGATGGTGACACTTTTGTGGTGCATTCTGCTGATAGTGCTGCCGATAGGGCTGGTATTCAGCGAAAGCAGTATGAGCAATATACAAAGCGTAAGCATCATAAGCGCGTTCCCGATCGGGATAATAATGATCCTTATGATATGGAGCTTTTTTAAAGATGCAAAGGCTTATCTGAAGGAAAAGGAGAGCGCCGGAGAGTGATTCTTTAAAGATGTTGAAGATGCTGTGAACAACTTGAATAAAGACCGGGATTCCTTTAGAATTAAACTAATTAAGGGAAAGGAGCATCAGTGCCGATACAGATAAAAGGTAAAGGCACTGGTCTTTTTTTGAACGGACTGCATGCCCGATTTTTTGGGGTGCAACAGACTTGGAGAAACGGACAGATCAGTGCAGATATGAGCGAAACTCTAATGAAAACAGAACAGAAAAAGCCAAAAGATGTTTTCTTCCTCGGACTGATGTATTCAGATCACACATTGAAGGAAGCCGGGGAGATGTCGAAGGCAGGAATACAGATGGCACCGCACATCTTTCAGCAAAATCTGCTGAGAGGCTTTACGGACAGGCCGGATGTATCACTCAAGGTAATTCATGTGCCGCCTATCGGGAGCTATCCGATCAACTACAAAAAAGCTGTTTTACGTGAATCCGTGTGGAAAGACGGATACCGGCAGATCGGATACATCAATGTTCCTGTTCTGAAGCATTCGATCCAGGAGCGTCGTATAAAGAAGCTCATTGAGAAAGAGCTCGACAGCAGCAGAGACCAGTACATACTTATTTATACTATGTATCCGCCGTTTGTCAGAGCCGCGCATGCGCTCAGGGAAAAACACCCGCATCTTCACGTCAGCCTGCTGCAGACTGACCCGATACTGGGAAAAGACGGTATTTATACTCCAAATACAGCAAGAAATATCCGCAAGGGGCAGAAGCTTATCAGTCTCATGAAAAACTTCGACTCCTTTGTTGTGCTGACCAAATACCTGGCGGAGGCTATGGAAACAGGCGACAGACCATATGCGATAGTGGACTGCATCGTAAACGACGCTGCAGGTTCAGCTGTACAGAGCGAAGAGCGCTCTGAAGGAGGCAACAGATTCCTCTATACCGGCTCAACTAGGAGCACAAACGGGATAATCACCCTCGTTGACGCCTTTGAATACCTGCCGGAAGCTGAACTGTGGATCTGCGGAGACGGCGACTCTGATGACTACATAAGAGAAAAGGAAAAGAAAAACGGCAATATCCGCTTCTTTGGATCGGTAGAACACAGCAGGATCGCCGGCATACAGGCACAGTGTGACTTTATGATAAATCCGAGAACTCCTACCGGCGGCTTCACAAAGTACTCGTTCCCTTCAAAAACCGCAGAGTACATGATGACCGAAAAGCCGACCGTCATGTACAGGCTCGAAGGTCTGAGTGAAGACTACGATGCTCTTCTGAACTACATATATTCTGAAGACCCGAAAGGTCTGGCCGATGAATTGAGAGCGATAATGCAGGCCGACAGGGAAGAACTCAGAACAAAGGCCGTAAAGGCAAGAGAATATGTTATGAGAGAGAAGACTCCGAGAGCTCAGGCAGACAATATCATCGCAATGTGGGACAGAATGAAATGAATACCGGTCAGGATCCAAAGAAAATAGTGCTGATAAATACAGTTCTCTACGGGAGCACCGGCAATATTGTCAGACAGCTGAAATCTCTTGCCGAAAAAAAAGGCATGCAGGCATATACTGTTTCTGCGTATGCCAGAAACAGCACGACTGAATACGGAGAGAATGACATTGTTATCGGGAATTACTTCGACAGGTATCTGCACATCTGGCTGAGCAGGGTAACAGGCTTGTCAGGAGTATTTTCGGTGTATTCCACACTGAAACTTACCAGGCGCTTCAAGAGGATAAGGCCGGATGTTATCCATCTCCATAATCTGCATAATGCCTACATCAATCTGCCGATCCTTTTCAGATATATAAAGAAAAACAACGTAAGAGTGATCTGGACCCTTCACGACTGCTGGGCATTTACCGGACGCTGCCCGCATTTTCAGATGTACGAATGCAATAAATGGATGACCGGATGCTTTGATTGTCCTTACCCGGATAATGAGTATCCGATCGCTAACCGTGACGGCACAAAGAAAATGTGGAATCTGAAAAAACGCACATTTACGGGCGTCAAAGATATGACCATAGTCACTCCATCCGGGTGGCTTTCCGGACTGGTCAGGCAGTCATTCCTTGGGAATTATCCGGTCAAGGTCATAAATAACGGGATAGATCTTGATACTTTCAGACCTTCAAACGGACAGTTTTATGACGATATGAAAGCATTGGGGAAGCATATAGTACTCGGGCTTGCCATGGACTGGAATAAAAGAAAGGGGCTGGATGTTTTTATAGAATTAAACAAAATGCTCGGGGACGATTACCGGATAGTGCTTGTGGGTACGGACGACGCCCTTGCTGAAGAGCTGGAAGGATCCGGCATCATATGCATAAACCGGACGTCATCACAGAAGGAACTGGCGGAGCTGTATACAGCTGCAGACGTTTTTGCCAATCCTACAAGAGAAGATACTTTCCCGACTGTCAATATCGAAGCTCTTGCCTGCGGGACTCCGGTCATAACATTTGATACAGGCGGAAGCCCGGAGATCCCTGATGACACATGCGGAATTGTCATTCCAAAAGAAGATATCGAAGCTATGAAGCAGGCGATCATAAGCATCTGCGAGGAAAAGAAGATCAGCAGCGGTGACTGCAACAAACGGGCACAGCAGTTTGACAGGGACGGGAAGTTTAACGAATACATCAAACTATATTGATCATTTAACTTTATTATATGAACAGCAAAGTTCTTAAAAACGCATCTTGGATAATAATATGCAAGGTCATTCAGGCTGTTCTTGCGTTAGTCATCAACATGCTGACGGCAAGATACCTCGGACCTTCAAATTACGGTCTTATTACATACGCGGCTTCGCTTGTGGCGTTTGCGGCGCCGATCATGCAGCTGGGAATCAATAATATCCTTGTACAGGAGATCGTATATAAACCGGACCGTGAGGGTGAGATACTTGGAACATCCATAATGCTCAGCATGATCTCGTCATTGTTCTGTATTGCAGGCGTAACTGCTGTTGCTTTCGCACTGAATCCTGACGAGCCTGTTACGGTCATTACGTGCCTGTTATACAGTCTGCTTCTGTTATTCCAGGCTCTGGATATGATAGAGTACTGGTTTCAGGCGAAACTGCTTTCAAAGTACACCTCGTTGATAAGTCTGTGTGTTTACTTTGCTGTTGCAGCTTATAAGATCTGGCTTCTTGTTACAAAAAAGAGCATTTACTGGTTCGCCGTATCAAACGCGCTGGATTACGGTCTGATCGCAATAGCGGCCATAATCGTTTACCGCCGCATAGGGGGAGGGCGTTTCAGGTTTTCATCTGAGCTTGCCCTCAGCATGTTCAACAAGAGTAAGCATTATATAGTTTCGAGCATGATGGTCACCATATTTGCGCAGACCGATAAGATCATGCTCAAGCAGATGCTCGATGAAACAGCCACAGGTTATTACGGGGCGGCCGTCGCGTGCGCGGCACTCACCGGATTCATATTCGCGGCGCTGATCGACTCGTTCAGACCATCGATATTTGAGGGGCTCAAGATCAGTGAGGATGTATTTGCGCACAGACTGACATTGCTGTACTCGATCATTATCTACCTGTCACTGGCCCAGAGCGTTGCCATGACAGTACTGGCCCGCCTAGTGATATGGATCCTTTACGGCGCATCATATGCCCCTGCGGCCGGAGCGCTGAGAATAGTAGTCTGGTACACCACGTTCTCATATATCGGCTCGGTCAGGAACATCTGGATACTCGCAAACAACAAGCAGAAATATCTCTGGCAGATCAATCTCTCCGGAGCGCTTGCCAATGTTCTTCTGAACTGGCTGCTGATACCGCTGATGGGAATACATGGTGCGGCACTTGCGTCACTGATCACTCAGTTTTTTACCAATGTCGTAACCGGATACATATTGGCTCCGATCCGCGGCAATAACGCGATCATGGTCAGGAGTATTGATCCGAGGATACTCTTAGAAGCAATCAAAAGAATGAGACGGAAAGATAAGGCACAGGACTAATTGTATATCTACTTTTTACTTTACCTGACAGTGCTGATACTGGCGCTTTTGAGTTTAAAGCGTGATATAAGCGATTTTACGATCGCCATTGTTGTTATAGTTATAACTGCGCTGCTGGTATTCAGATACGGACAGGGGACTGACTATTTTGCATATAACTATCTGATAGAAAGAAACATTTCGCTTCATGACGCGTTCACCGAGACGACAGATAATCACGGAGAGGTAGCATTCAGATTGCTGGCAGTGCTGTTCCACGGCAGAACGGGACCGCTGCTGGCCGCAATCGGGCTGTATGACATGGCGATGACTGCGCGGTTCCTCTGGAAAAACTGCGTCAACAAGGCATTTACCCTGCTTCTGTTCTTCCCTACAGTACTGATGACATATTATTTCTCAGCGATCCGTCAGGGAGTTGTTCTGGCAACATTCCTGGGAGTGGGAATAACCCTTGTGGAGAAAAAAGCCTGGAAAAGATATATGCTGATGTGCCTTGCGCTTGCGATGATACATTCAGTTGCACTGGTGCTTCTCGCAATACCGTTCCTTGAAAAGGTGACCTTAAAGACTGAACTTGCAGTTTTCCTGCCGCTTTCTATGGCTTTCGGGATCCTTATTTCCGTTCCGGCTACGCGGCAATATCTGCTGATGATACCGGTGATCGGGCGGTATATAGGGCTTTATCCCGCCGGCAGCGTTGGGATCGGCACGATCGCGAACAGGATCATCACTCTGGTGCTCATAATGCTCTTCTACTATTCATGGAAGGAAGAGGTGGAGCTTCAGAAAGAAGATCCATGGTGGATAAAGGCGTATTTATTTGGGCAGATCATGTTTTTTGCGCTTATGCCGTATATGCTGATTGCCACAAGAGTGTATATATGCTTTAAGGTGCTGGAGCTGTGGTTTGTTCCGAACATGCTGCTGCTGAATAACCGGTACAGGCAAATAGTTGCAGTTTACTTTGTTATGCTGATGACACTGGTTTATGTCGGCAACGTGAATTCCTATATTTATGAGGCTAACTACAAGGCCTCGATCAACTGCATAAATTATCCGTACATCAGCGTGTTTAATAAGGAAGATTTATGGGAGTACAGAGGGCCCGACCAGTATTATCAGTATATAAGGTAAGATTTTGATCGATGGAGTGTTGATATGACCGGAAAAAATCGTAAGATGAACAGCGAGATCAATGTAGTGGAGATACTTTGGAGATTCTGCGAACAGTGGAAAGCGGTACTTCTGTTTTCCCTCGCATTTGCGTTGATCTTTACATCTGTCAAGTATGTTAAGGACACTAAAGACTACAAAAAAGACCAGGAACTGACGATAGAAGTTCAGGATCCTGCTGATGTCAGCGGAAGCATCGCCGCTGTTCTTGACGGGCTCAATGAGGCAGACAGAAAGGCAGTTGAAAGACAGATCAAGGAAAAGGAACTGCTGGATGCAAAAGAGGATTACTATGACAATTCTCTTGTATTTCATATCGATCCCGGCAACTGCGGGCAGATACAGCTGCAATATAAGATAGATACAGACGCAGAAGAAGACAAAGACAGAAATGCTCTGGTGGAAGCATATGAAAACTCACTGATGAGTGATGAAGCGGCCACCATGATCGCTGAGGCTGTTGATCCGGAACTCGACATGAAATACATATACGAGCTGTTTGCGACGCTGGCCAATGAGACCGGATCAGCTGCAGATGCTGATGCAGATGCAACTCTGGTCGTGAGAATGCTCGTTCCTGCCGGTGCCGATACCGAAGTCCTCAGCGGTGTGCTTAATGACGCAGTATTAAGCCAGGAGAAAAAGATGACAGATGCTTTCGGCAGGCATGACATCAAGCTGATATCAGATGAGCTTATCGTTCTCCCGGATATTGAACTGGCTCAGAAGCAGACAGAATTCATGGCGAAACTGATCGACGCAAGGACTAATTATGCTAAGAACTATGCTTTGCTTACCGATCAGCAAAGGGCCGCATACAATGCTGTAAGCGCACTGAGTATCGGTGAGGAAGCTATGCAGTCTGCTGCAGAAGCCGCAGAAAGGCCTAAACCGCGTATGAGTGCAAAAGCAGAAGTCGCCGGATTTATCCTCGGAGCATTCATTTACGGAGCGATCATGGGGCTTATTATCCTGATACGTAGACGGGCCATCTCAGAAGCTGATACAGGATATTATCCGGGCGTGAGATCACTTTACGGCTTTGTAAATAATGATGAGAAAAAGGGCCTGTTTCACAGCGCCATTGTCGAAAAGATCCGCAGAAGAAACCTGCCTGGCCTTGATGAGCAGACGGAAGAATGCGCAGAGACCCTTTCCCTCGTTTGCGAAAGAGAAAAGCTGAACAATGTGACGATACTTAGCCCGGGAGAACTCGAAAAAGACTGCGACAAACTGATCACGGAAGTATGCAGCAAGCTGAAAGCGTCAGGTATCAACGTTTCAAAAAAGGAGCTCGCTAATGCGGGGCTTGAAATAGGAGAAAGAGAGCTGGCTGAAGCAGCACCTGTGATACCTGTTGTTGTTGAGGATGTTACATCGCTTGACGGATTCAATAAACTGATGAATACCTGTGCAAACTACAAGGTGGATGTGATCGGCACCATATATTACGGGACAAGATAATGAATAAAGCAAAAGATTCAGGACACAGAATAATGACTGTTGAAGAGAAGCAGAAGGCTTCTCTGGAAACACTGAAGCATGTGAAAGATTACTGTGACGCGAACGGTATCCGCTACTACCTTGCATACGGCACTCTTTTGGGTGCAGTCCGTCACAAGGGGTTCATTCCGTGGGATGATGATGTGGATCTTCATATACCAAGACCTGATTATGAAAGGCTGCTGTCGGAGTATCATGATGATACGAACCAGTTCAAACTGGTGTCATGCTTTAATGACAGAAAATACTTTCTGCCGTTTGCAAAAATTAAAAACTGCCGGACTGCAAGACTGAACCCGGATGGAAGCCTTGATCCGGAAGGCATAGGAATAGACCTGTTTCCGCTTGACGGCATCCCGGATGATATCGCGTCTGCAAAGAAACTATTCGAAAGGCAGAACAGCAAATTTATCAAAGTAATAAACAGGATGTACACTTATTCAATGACGCCGGCTTCTTCTGCAATGAATACGTTAAAGATGATTGCAGGCAAAGCCGGGATGAAGTCCGGCTTTGTCAATCAGATCGCCAGAGGGATAGCAAAGAAAATGTATAAAGAAAGCTATTCGGACTGCCTGATGGTGGCGTGTGTTACAGGCCTTCATTCCGGAAGGTTCCTGCCTTTCAGCAGGGAATGGTTCAACCCCGTTCAACTCGAATTCGAAGGAGAACCGTTCAGCTGCCCGGCCGGATATCACGAGATACTGAAAAAGATATACGGCGACTACATGGTGATCCCGCCGGAGGCGGACAGACAGTCAACACACACGGAGAAATTTGTTTGGAGATATGAGTAAGAACATAGATGTAAATGAACTTAAGAAAATACAGATCGACATCCTGAACGAATTCAGTGATTACTGTGCAGAAAACGGACTTACTTACTATATTACGTATGGTACGCTGATCGGAGCAGTAAGGCATAAGGGATATATCCCGTGGGATGATGATATCGATGTCATGATGCCGAGAGCGGATTACATAAAATTTCTTGAAGGCTTCAACACAGGCACAAAGTCTGATGATATCAGGGCGATTTCTCATGAGATCGATCCGGAGTATTATCTTTCGTTCGCAAAGGTGACCAATACCTCGACCGTGCTGCAGGAGGATGTGAACAGCGATTATCAGATCGGAGTATATATTGATGTATTTCCGCTTGATAACCTTGATGATGATTATGAGACAGCAAAAAAGCTCATGAAAAAGGCGTTCAGGTACAATGAGCTGATAATACTGAAAAACCTGACATTCAATAAGGACCGCGCGTGGTACAAGAACGCTGTGCTCGGAGCCGGAAAAGTGCTCAGCAGCTTCTGGAGCAGAGACAGACTGATAAAAAAACTGAACAATTTCAGGCCGCTTAAAGAGGATGGCAGCTTTACGAAATATGTCGGTATGATCAACGGGATCTATTCAGGCGGTGAGGAAGGAATATTCGATGCCGAATGGTTCGAAGGAACTGTTGAGGTGGAATTTGAGGGGCAGCATTATTTAACAAATACAGGATATGATGCCTTCCTGCGAAAGTATTATGGTGATTATATGAAATTACCGCCTGCTGAACAGCAGGTTACTCACCATGTTTTCAAAGCATGGTATAATAAATAGTTAAATCAGAACAGATCTTGATCCAAAGGCGGAAGAAAAAGGGGGAAACGTGCAAGCGGTTATTCTGGCAGCCGGTATGGGGAAGAGGCTGAAGGACCTTACCCGTGATAATACAAAATGCATGGTAAAGGTCAATGGCATGACTTTAATAGAAAGAATGCTGCGGCAGATCGATGCACACGATCTGTCACGCATAGTTATTGTTGTCGGTTATGAGGGGCAAAAGCTGATCGACTATATCGGAACTCTGGATATCCGGACGCCGATCGAGTATATCAACAACCCTGTCTATGACAAGACCAACAATATTTATTCCCTGTCTCTGGCCAAGGACCGGCTCTGCAAGGAGGATACGCTGCTCTTTGAATCGGATCTTATATTTGAGGATTCTGTTCTCGATGTGTTGATAGATGATCCGCGCGATACGCTTGCTCTTGTCGACAAATATGAGTCCTGGATGGACGGCACATGTGTAAAGCTTACGGACGATGATGACATTGAGTCGTTCGTACCGGGCAGCAAGTTCCGGTTTGAAGAGATAAAGGATTACTACAAGACTGTCAATATATATAAGTTCAGCAGAGAGTTTTCAAAGACGCATTATGTCCCGTTCCTTGATGCATATCAGGCAGCGCTGGGTCAGAACGAATACTATGAGCAGGTGCTCAGGGTGATTACCATGCTCGACGCGCCGGGAATAAAGGCCAAGAGACTTAACGGACAAAAGTGGTATGAGATCGATGATATTCAGGATCTGGATATAGCAGAATCTATCTTTACACCGGACGATGATGAAAGGGTACGGCTGCTGCAGGGCAGATACGGCGGCTACTGGAGATATCCAAAGCTTCTGGACTTCTGCTATCTGGTCAATCCGTACTTTCCTCCGGAGAGGATGAAGGACGAGCTGCGTGCCAATTTCGATATACTGCTCACTCAGTATCCGAGCGGAATGAAGGTCAATTCGCTGCTGGCCGCAAAGAACTTCGGCGTTCACCAGGAGAATATACTGGTCGGCAACGGTGCGGCTGAGCTGATCAAATCACTGATGGGATATTTCAATGGGGCCACAGGCTTTATAAGACCGACCTTTGATGAATACCCTAACAGATATGACAGAAGCGAATCTGTTGATTTCACGCCTGACAACAGAGATTACTCATATACAGCAGACGATCTGATGGCTTTCTTCGGCGATAAGGATATTCAGAATCTTATCGTTGTGAATCCGGACAATCCTAGCGGTAATTATATTCCGAAGCCGGATATGCTGAAGCTTTTAGCATGGGCTGAAGAAAAAGGGATAAAGCTGGTCATGGATGAATCCTTTGTGGACTTTGCCGATGAAAAGGACTGCACTCTTATCGACCAGAAGATACTTGACGGAAATCCTCATCTGTACGTGATGAAGAGCATCTCCAAATCGTATGGTGTTCCGGGACTCAGGCTTGGCGTACTGGCTTCAGGGGATACGGAAACGATCGCCTCAATGAAAAAGGACGTCGCGATCTGGAATATAAACTCTTTCGGAGAGTTTTACCTGCAGATCGAAGAAAAGTATAAAAAGGACTATGAAGCCGCGCTCGTAAAGATACGTGCTGAAAGAGCAAGATTCCAGGACGAGCTGGCAAAGATCAAGGGGATCAGAGTCATACCTTCACAGGCAAACTACGTGATGGTAGAGCTTGACGAAAGCATCTCACCGAAAGAGCTTCTCAAGACTCTTCTTATCAAGTATGAATTGCTGATAAAGGAACTGACGACAAAGACCAATGGCAGAAATTATCTGAGGCTTGCTGTCAGAAATACTGAGGACAATAATGCCCTTATAGAGGCTCTTAAAAAGGAACTGAACTGATCAAAAAAGGAAAAGGAAACTATATGAGGATCACCATAGCAGGCGGAGGAAATATAGGAACACAGTTTGCAGTCCACTGCGCAGAAAAGGGCCATGAAGTTACAGTATATACATCCTGTCCTGAACTTTATGACGGACATTTGAATATAGTGGATGAAGCAGGGGAGACCACGCATCGGGGCGAGATCAGACTGGCAACGTATGACCCTGAAAAAGCCTTCAGGAATGCGGAAATGATCCTGATCACGATGCCTGCTACCATGATGAGAAAGCTGGCGGACACCATTTATGAGCATACGGGGCCTGATACTCTCATCGGGGTAGTACCGGGTAATGGCGGTGCGGAATGCGCATTCAGAAAATGCATAGAAAAGGGAAACACCTTTTTCGGGATCGAAAGAGTGCCGGCTATCGCCAGACTGATAAAGAAAGGGAAGACAGTAAGGTCAACTGGATACAGAGAGGAACTGCACGTAGCGGCTTTACCTAAATCGGAAGCAGCCGGATGCGCAGCGATCATAGAGGATATCTTTGATATCAGGACACCTGTGATACCGAATTATCTGAATCTTACGATGACGCCGTCGAATCCGATCCTGCACACGACCAGGCTGAAGACGCTGTTCGGAGACTGGCGTGAGGATAAGACCTATGAAAGTGTCCCTTTGTTTTATGAGGAATGGGATGATGCTTCGTCAGAGCTCCTGATAGCCTGTGATGAAGAGGTACAGAGCATATGCAGAGCACTTCCTGAGTTTGAACTGAGTTATGTGAAGTCACTGCGGAAGCACTATGAAAGCCCTACGGTGGAAGCGATGACAAAAAAGATATCGTCGATCCCGGCTTTCAAGGGTCTGACAACTCCGGTGACGGCTACTGACTCAGGCCTGATACCTGACCTGCATTCGAGATACTTTACCGCAGACTTTTCATACGGTCTCACAATAATAAAGCAGATTGCTTCTTTTGCCGGAGTGAGTACGCCGTATATCGATGAAGTAATGGCATGGTATAAAGGCATTGCGGTCGAGAAAGAGGAATTCCGCTTTTCCGAATATGGTATAAACAGTCGCGAAGACTTTGATAGATTTTATTTGCAATAAGAGAAAGGAACATAAAGAGAATGAGCGCATTCAACGGAGCAACTTTAATGATCACCGGCGGTACGGGAAGTTTTGGCAACACCGTGCTCAAGCATTTTCTTACATCAGATATAGGACAAATCAGGATCTTCTCCCGCGATGAGAAGAAGCAGGACGATATGAGACATGATCTTCAGGCCCGCTTCCCTGATCACGCCAAGAAGGTGAAATTCTTTGTAGGAGATGTCCGTGACCCTAGGTCGGTAGCTGATGCAATGCCGGGAGTCGACTACATATTCCATGCGGCAGCGCTCAAGCAGGTACCATCCTGCGAGTTCTTCCCGATGCAGGCGGTCAAGACCAATATCGAAGGAACGGATAACGTGCTGCATGCGGCGATCGACGCGGGAGTAAAGAGGGTAGTGTGCCTCAGCACGGATAAGGCGGCATATCCGATCAATGCCATGGGTATTTCCAAGGCGATGATGGAGCATGTAATCACAGCCAATGCGAGAGTCGCGTCTGAAAGAGGCGGCACTGTCATTTGCTGTACAAGATACGGAAACGTAATGTGCAGCAGAGGTTCGGTAATTCCGCTGTTCATCGATCAGATCCACGCGGGAAACCCTATCACTATTACCAACCCGGATATGACTCGTTTCCTCATGAACCTCGATGAAGCGGTAGACCTCGTTAAATTTGCGTTCGAGCACGCAGAGCCGGGAGATCTCTTCATACAGAAAGCGGATGCTTCGACTATCGGAGATCTTGCAAAGGGAGTACAGAAGCTCTTCGGCGACACCGGGACAAAGATAATCGGTACCCGCCATGGAGAGAAGCTTTACGAAACTCTCATGACGCGTGAGGAGAGACTCAGAGCAGAGGATATGGGCAATTACTTCAGAGTATCTGCAGACAACAGGGACCTCAATTACGATAAGTACTTTGTTGAGGGCAAGGTTGAAACAGAAGCAGACGAATCATATACATCACACAACACAAAGCTGCTGGATGTAGATGGAGTAGTAAAGAAGATACTGACAACAGACTACGTACAGGAAGAGCTGAAGGGCATAAGGCACTTCTGATGCCGGAGGAAGCAAATGGCTACTTGGAAAGAAAACGGAAAACTGAAACTGCTCATTATCGTCGGCACACGTCCGGAGATCATCCGCCTTGCGGCTGTGATCAAGAAGTGCCGCAAGTATTTTGATACTATTCTGGCGCACACAGGTCAGAATTACGATTACAACCTCAACGGCGTGTTCTTCCACGATCTGGAACTCGATGACCCTGAGGTGTACATGGATGCTGTCGGGGCTGACCTCGGCGAGACCATGGGCAATATCATTGCAAAGAGCTACCAGCTGATGGTTGAACTCAAACCGGAAGCTGTGCTTGTCCTTGGAGACACCAACAGCTGCCTGAGTGTCATCGGCGCAAAGCGCCTTCACATTCCTATATTCCACATGGAGGCAGGAAACAGGTGCAAGGACGAATGCCTGCCTGAGGAGACGAACCGCCGCATCGTAGATATCATAAGCGATGTCAATCTCGCATACAGCGAACATGCCCGCAGATATCTCGCAGACTGCGGCCTTCCGAAGGAGAGAACATATGTAACAGGATCGCCTATGGCTGAAGTGCTGCACATGAACCTTGAGAAGATCGAGGCTTCAGATGTACATAAAAAGCTTGGCCTGGAGAAGGGCAAGTACATCCTGCTGTCAGCTCACCGCGAAGAGAATATCGACACGGAGAAGAACTTCCTGTCGCTCTTCAATGCCATCAACAAAATGGCTGAGAAATATGACATGCCTATACTGTACAGCTGCCATCCTCGCTCGAGGAACCGTCTCGAGCAGATGAAGAGGGACGGCAAGTTTGAGCTCGACAGCCGTGTGATACAGCACGAGCCGCTCGGATTCCACGACTACAACTGCCTGCAGATGAATGCGTTTGCGGTTGTAAGTGACAGCGGTACGCTGCCTGAGGAATCAAGCTACTTCACATCAGTCGGAAAGCCGTTCCCGGCTGTATGTATCCGTACATCGACAGAGAGACCTGAAGCACTCGACAAGGGCTGCTTCATCCTTTCCGGGATCGATACTAAGGGGCTGCTGCAGGCTGTGGACACAGCCGTGGATATGGTGGCCAACGGCGACAACGGCATACCTGTGCCTGACTATGTGGATGAAAACGTATCCGACAAGGTCGTAAAGATCATCCAGTCATACACAGGTGTAGTCAATAAGATGGTATGGAGAAAAGACGTATGAACATACTGGTAACAGGTGCAAAGGGATTCGTAGGAAAAAACCTCACAGAGAATCTTAAGAATATAAGAGACGGCAAAAACCGCACAAGGCCCGCACTTCAGATCGAAGAGATCTTCGAGTACGACATCACTTCGACTCCGGAAGATCTCGATATGTACTGCGAAAAGGCTGATTTCGTATTCAACCTCGCAGGGGTAAACCGCCCGAAGGATCCGGAGGAATTCAGAAAGGGCAACTTCGGTTTTGCTTCGACACTGCTTGAGACCCTGAAGAAGCACGGCAACAAGTGCCCGGTGATGCTGTCGTCATCGATACAGGCGACGCTGGCCGGCAGGTTCGGCACGTCTGAGTACGGTCTTTCCAAAAAAGCAGGCGAGGAGCTGTTCTTCGACTACGGAAAGGAGACCGGAGCAAAGGTTCTTGTCTACAGATTCCCGAATCTCGTGGGAAAGTGGGTAAGACCGAATTACAATTCAGCAGTCGGTACTTTCTGCAACAACATTGCGAACGACCTTCCTATCACGGTCAATGATCCTTCAGTCGAACTTGAGATGCTCTTCATTGATGATCTGGTCGAAGAGATGTTTGACGCGCTCGAGGGAAAAGAGCATCACTGCGAATTCGAAGGCGTCGAAACGGTCCGCTGCGACGACGGACGCTATTGCTGCGCACCTGTGACACACAAGGCAACTCTGGGATATATTGTCGAATGCCTTGAGAAGTTCCGGGATCAGCCGAAAACGCTCATGATGCCTGCGATCCCGAAGGGGTCCTTCGAGAAGAAGCTGTACTCGATGTACCTG
The DNA here is from genome assembly GCA_017432075.1 of Mogibacterium sp. Taxonomy (GTDB): domain Bacteria; phylum Bacillota; class Clostridia; order Peptostreptococcales; family Anaerovoracaceae; genus Crickella. The sequence continues at coordinate 36,404 of JAFRJV010000078.1, forward strand.
TCGTATCTGCCTGAAGACAAGGTCGCGTTTGACCTTGATATGAAGTGCGATGACAGGGGATCCTTCACTGAGCTGCTGAAGACCGCAGATCACGGCCAGTTCTCGGTGAATATTTCAAAGCCGGGGATCACAAAAGGGCAGCATTGGCATAACAGCAAGTGGGAGTTCTTCATTGTGGTCAGCGGTCATGGGCTTATCCAGGAGAGAAAGATAGGTATCGACTTCGAAACGGGCAAGCCATACGAGCCGATAGAATTCGAGGTAAGCGGTGACCGTATTCAGGCTGTTCACATGCTGCCGGGATATACTCATAACATAATCAACCTCAGCGAGACTGAAAACCTCGTTACACTTATGTGGGCAAATGAGGTGTTTGATCCAGCGAAACCGGATACATTTGCAGAAACTGTGTGAGTGCAAGAGACTGAACATGAAATATATCTTAAGCGCTTATATTGCTGTAAATATTGGTATTGCAGTCCTTTCATCAAAGATCCCGGACAGAATAAGAACGATCCTGGTATATGCATCGGTTTCGGTCCTGCTGTGCATAGGGACTCTGAAGTACTGCAATGAAGCAATGAGGAGGGTCACACACTTCTCAGCTCTTGCTTTTCCTGCCGGCATAGCAGCGCTGATCGTTCTTGCAATCGCTGGATGCAGACGGAAGACAAGCGCGGGCAGTCTTCGATACAGCAGGGCGTTCTGGTTCGGATGGATCCTGTGCTTCGCTGTGATGTTTATCATGACGTTCGTGCATCCGGTAAAAAAGAGCTACTACATGTGGAGCGTATCCTGTCTCTTTATCTTTCCGCTGATATTCATCGGGTGGAGAGATAAGGACCGCTTTAAGGAATTATGCAGGAACGTTTCCGAAAGCGTCCTTGCTGTTTCGTACATCTTCATATTGCTCAGCATCATGCTGGTTCCGTTTTTCTCCGGGGGCGACCTGGGACTTGTTCTGACGGAATATATCGGCATGGCAGTGAACCCGAATAACAACGGGATGCTGGTGATAGCTTTCTTCGGACCGGTGCTGTATCTTCTTCTTTGCGAAAGAAGACTGAAACCCATATACTACCTGATCCCTATGGGTGTATGCGTGGGAATATCCGTGATATCAAACTGCCGTACAGCTGAACTGGGCATATTGCTCCAGACGGCAGGCGGTCTCGCATATTACTACCTGTATTCGGTCAGGCCGGCCGGAGAGAAGGTCAACTGGAAAAAGCTGGTGGCAGCTATACTGATCGTCTTTGCAATAGCCGTGGTTTCAGGAGTCATCCTTAAACAGCTTGATAAAATGAACCTCGAAGTTCATGCTGCGGACGCTATCGAGGCTGACGGAGGCACGCTATTCGACAAACTTGATCAGCTTTCTTCAGGGCGTCTTGCGATAACGCGTACTTATTTAGAACAGTCTACTTTCTGGGGAAACGGAAGCCCGGACGGTCCTGTAATCGAAGGATATGAGGCTTCCAAATGGTCGTTCAACAACGCAGTGGATGTATTATATATCTCAGGAGTGATCCCGTTTGCCGGCTGCGTGATATGGATGATCTCAGTTATAATATTCATCCTGAAATGCCTGTTCGGCAGGGGTGAGCGGAGGCCGGAGTATTTATTCACGATCGTGACATTTGCAGGCTATTTTACAGAGTTCATGCTCGAAGTCACGATCTATCCGATAACCACCAGCCTGGTGCTTCTGGCATATATCGGGTTTATACCTATAGCCTGCAGAGAAACAGTTAATGAAAGGGAAAAGTAATGGCAGACAGAATAGATATCACCGCAATAATACCCGCATATAACGCGGAGCCTACACTTGGCAGACTGCTTGAAAGCGTACAGAAGCAGACTTTCAGCAACTTTGAAGTTCTGATCGTCAATGATGGGTCAAAAGACGATACGCAGAGGATAATCGACGAGTTCTGTGCCAAAGATCCGCGGTTCAGAGGTTTTCATAAAGAAAACGGAGGAGTTTCATCTGCCAGAAACATGGCTCTTGATAACGCAAAAGGCAAATACATAGTATTTTATGATTCAGACGACACGGTTCCGGAAGGATCCATGCAGGTGCTGTTTGAGGCTGCTGAAGAAAACAATGCAGATCTTGTTGTTGCCGGCAAAAGGAATTCCACCCTTACAAGAAGACGCATAGGTGGAAAGTCCATCCGCTTTGCCCGCAGTAATGAGATCGATAAATACGATCCGGAATTTGCATATTCCTTCGGCCTCTGGAACAAGATGTTCAGAAGGGATATCATCGAAGAGCACCATATACGCTTCGAGTCATTCCGGAATGCCAACGACGGACTCTTCGTGTTCAACTACCTTCAGTACTGCGATACTATCACCGGTCGTGACAAGATCGTATATGAATGGAGAAAGAGACTGTTCTACGATGATCCGTCGATCTCACAGATAAGAACACTTAAGGGCCTGAAAAGCATCTGCGAAGCGCTTGAACGGGTAAAGTCTATACACGACGGCATGCTGGATAATGATGGTATCGCTGCAGATGATGAGCGCAGAAAAGCTTTTGACGATGCATTCTATTACAGGATAGCAAACGTTACTTTCCTTGATCACTACTACAGGCACATGTGGCTTGATGAAGATGAAGCTATTGAGCTTGCCGTGCAGAAGTATCAGGAGTGCAGAGACAGATTGTCTGATGAAATGCTGGAACAGCTTGAATCGAGACACAGTGATCTTTCACCGGTCGACCGTCTGCTGACAAAAGAGGAGATACTGAAGGATCCTTCACTTGCGATCGTTGTAGCAGACAACGTGTCAGGCGAATGGGTCGACATGATGCTCGACAGCCTTTTTGACCAGCAGTTCCCGTACTTTGTTGTCTATGTTCCTGAAAAGCTGAAAGTCAGAGCAGATGTCAGAAGCAAAGCGAACTTCAGGACTTATAAGGGCAAAACGAAAAAGCTCATTGATGAGATCACCGACGGACGGGCCGCTGAATTCCTCATGCTCATAGACGAAGAGATGTACTTTGACTCCATGATGCTCAGAGCACTGGTCAGCATCCTGAAGAAGGATCCGTCTGTAGATGTGGCAATGACCGAACCTTACACGCTGGATATCGCCAACAAAACAGGCAGGGATATCGGAGTCATGCATGAGCTATATAATAAAAAGCTCGAAGATGACGCTTTCAACGCGTCTGAGAAGCGCTGGTACGATCAGTTCCACGTAAATAAGGTGATCAGGGTATCGGCCATGGCGGACGCGGCAAAGCATAAGGCGTTCATGAAGAACGACTGGAGCCGTCTCGGGTCGCTGGTCAAGGTCAAGAGAACTACCTGGAGAAACTGGGTATTTGTAGGCGCTACAGAGGAAGACGTTGAAAAGAGATACAACGAACCATTAGCGAAGCTCCGCAGAAAGTTCAAGTAGGGAGGAATCCATGAACATAGCATTGATTTTTGCCGGCGGCAGCGGCATACGCATGGGTGCGGGTGTACCGAAGCAATTCCTCGAGGTAAACGGAAAACCGATCCTCGTGCACACGGTGCAGCTGTTTCAGTACCATAAGAAGATCGACAAAATTTATATCGCTACCATCGAAGACTATATTCCATATGTAGAGGATCTGATCGAGGAATACAGGCTTTCCAAGGTAACCTCCGTGATCAAAGGAGGGGACAGCGCGATGGACTCTATATACAGGCTGATCAGAAAAGCTGCTGAAGAGAACGACGGAGACAGTATCGTTCTGGTACATGACGGGGTAAGGCCGTTTGTGGATTACGATGTTATCTCAGACAACATCGACAGTGTTTTAAACAGAGGCAACGCCATAACCTGCACTCTGAGTACAGAGACCGTGATCATCAGCAATGACGGCAATACGATCGACTCGGTGCCGTTAAGGAAAAACAGCTATACAGCTCAGGCGCCGCAGAGCTTCCGCCTCAGCGAGATCCTTGCAGCGCACGATGAGATAAGGAAGATAAATCCTTCATACACCGATATAGTGGACTGCTGCTCAATATACAGACAGCTCGGAAAAGAGCTTTACATGATAGCAGGAAACAGAGGAAATATAAAAGTTACAACACCGGAAGACGTATATATGTATCAGGCACTGATACGTTACAGAGAAAACGAGCAGACATTCGGCTTCGGCCTTACCAACAGGACGAGCTCGAGATTAGCCGCTTTCAGCAATAAAGATAAAACGGAGGAAAATATATGAAGTACTACACCATAGATGACCTTGTGGATCTCGCGACACCCGAAGAACACAAAGCGCATCTTGTTGAGATGATGAGCACTTTTGATGCGTTCTGCAAAGAGCACGGCCTGCGCTATTATCTTTCCGGAGGCACTCTGCTGGGCGCGGTCAGGCATAAGGGATTCATCCCATGGGATGACGATGTTGATGTCAACATGCCAAGACCTGACTGTGACAAGCTGATGGAGCTGTCCGGAGGACGCATAGGAAGATACGTGCTGAACCCGCCGAACTACTCGGGCGGTTATCACGCATATCATTACAAGCTCTATGATGACTCGATCCTTGTTGCGAAGAAGAGAGGAAATGAGCTCTCCGGAAGAGTTTATCCGATTTTCATGGACATATTCCCGATCGACGGACTTCCTGATACCGAAGAAGAGAACAAAAAGTTCTACGAGGAGCTGATCGCTCTTAAGGAAAGGTGCAATACCGTCTGGAACAAGAAGCCTTACATGGGCAGGGATCCTTTCAAGAGAAAGAAGATCGATGCTGAATACAACAGGCTCAGACAGATCGGCATTGAGCAGCTGTTCAACGACGTAGTTGCGCATCAGACCAAGATCGGATTCGATAATTCCGATTATGTGGGCGTTACCAGCACCAACGTGCATAACGAAGAAGAGCGTGTCGTAAAAGCTGAGTACATGCCGGTAGTGGAGGTCGAATTCGAGGGCCGCAAGTTCCCTGCTCCTAAGGGATGGAAGCAGTACCTCAAGCAGCTTTACGGACCAAACTTCATGGAGCTTCCGCCTGTTTATACAAGGATCTCCAGACACGGACTGATCCCGTTCCGCTCGAAGGGACAGCTCTTCAATGACGAGCAGACTTTCGACTGGGATACATGGCAGAAGACATGGTGCAAGGGCGAGCCTGACATCACGATAGCCATCTGCGGACTCGTAAAGAGCGACAACCTTGGTGAACTGTTCATCGCACGCAGCCTTGAGTATCTGATCGGAACGGAACTTCGCAAGATCTATCCTGATATCCAGATCAGATTCAAGGAAGTCGACCTGCTGGCCCGCAACGACCAGACCATAAGCGCTCTGGGAACTGTGGACAGAAGAGTTACAAATTACAGCAACTTCGATACGCGCTTCATGGGAACGGAGCAGGTCATGCTTGCGCTCAAGAACAGAGCGGGAAAGCAGAAGAACCGCGTGCTGGCAAACAGCATGCACCGCGCAAGACACCTGGTATGGAAGCATGGCGCAAACTACAAGAAACGCCTTGACGGGTTCTTCGACGAGAGACTCGCAGGCTCGGATTTCATCGTCGTAGACGGAGCCGGACTGCTCGAGTACAGCTACAACGAGTATGAATGGCCGCTCCTCGAGATAAGCGAATACGCTGAGAAGCACGGCCTGTCCATCGTATACAACGCTATCGGACGCGCGGGAGAATTCGATCCTGATGACTTCCGCTGCAAGATCCTCATGAAGGCTCTCCGCTCCGACGCGATAAAGTACATTTCCGCGAGAGACAACCCGGACCAGGTGGCGGCATGCACAGGCGGCAAGCACAAGGTCAAGCTGCTCGCCGACGCGGCATTCTGCATGAACGAGACTTATCCTCCGCTGAAAGAGGAAGAGCGCAAGAAGATCGGTATCGGTCTCATCAGAGGCAATTCGCTTACTGAGTACGGTGCGAACTTCCATGAGAGCGACTGGGTGAAGCTGTTCTCAAAGATCGCACGCACTCTTGAGAAGCGCGGATATGAGTATGAATTCTTTACAAACGGTCTCCAGTCGGATATCGAAATGGGCAGAAAGGTCATAGAGAAGATGGGCATCTCCGGCGATGCGATGCTGATGAGACCGACGGATGATTACGAGCTCTACAGCACCATCAACAGATATGCCGGCATAATCACTTGCAGGATGCACTCCTGCATCGCGGCGTTCACACTCAAGGTGCCTTCAGTGGTGCTTTCGTGGAACGATAAGGTCGATGAGCTGATGAAGAACATCGGCTATCCGGACAGAGTGATAACAAAAGACGCCTTCAAGGCAGACTACATCGTTGATTGCATGGAGAAGGCAATTGCAGAAGGGGTTGAGGATGATAAGCTTGAAGCAATGAAGGCGAAGGCCCGTGAGAGCGTACAGGACTATATCGGACTCATAGCTGAAGTTGCAGAAAAGAAGATGAAAGGAAAGGAGTAATCATATGATCGCAGCATTATTGACAGCGGCAGGCGTTGGCTCCAGGATGCACCAGGAGATCCCAAAGCAGTTCATGCATGTAGACAACAAGCCACTTATCGTGTATACACTGGAGAAGTTCCAGAACCATCCGAACATTGACGCGATAGTTCTCGTAACACTTCCGTCATGGATCGATGTGGCATGGGCATATGCAAGACAGTACAACATCGATAAGCTCAAATGGATCGTTCCGGGCGGTGATACCGGACAGGAATCCATCCATAACGGACTGGTCAAGCTCAGCGAGGAGATGCAGCCTGATGATATCGTCATGATACACGACGGCAACAGATGCATGGTCTCCACTGACATCATCTCGAACAGCATTGCCGTTTACAGGGAAAAGGGAAGCGCTGTTGCTGCCATCCCTTGCGTCGAGGCTGTGTTCAGAAGCCAGGACGATGGTGTTTCGTCAACGATCTCCATTCCGAGAGAGCAGCTGTTCAGGACTCAGACACCTCATACTTATACGCTTAAGAAGCTCCTCTGGGCTCATGATGAAGCTGCAAAGCGCGGTATCAAATCCACTGCTGCTTCCTGCACACTGATGGCAGAGCTCGGAGAGACCGTATATTTCTCAAAGGGAGCTGAAGAGAATCTTAAGATCACTACAATGGAAGATCTCGAGATCTTTGAGTCGCTGCTCCACGCACAGAAACAGTAATACCGGAGAAATATAATGAAATATACCGAAAAGTATTTTCAGGATGTCGACGAAGTGCTGGCATGCGTACCGGGGGTCGAGCAGCTTTACGGAAGCAGCATACTCATAACAGGTGCTACCGGAATGATCTGTTCGACAGTCGTCGATCTTCTTCTGAGACTCAACCGCAGAGATAACGCCGGCATAAAGATCATAGCGGCGGGCAGAAGCCGCGAAAGGCTTTACGCCAGATTCGAAGGCTTCACGGAAAACGATGGCTTGCTGTATGAGCCTTATGATGCGACAGAATTATCACGTGTCGACTTCTCAGGTGATGTAGATTATGTGATACACGGGGCCAGCAATGCCAACCCTGCGATCTACATGAAGGAGCCGGTAGAGACTATACTGGCGAATGTTACCGGGCTGAATGCGATGCTCGACTTTGCAGTGCGCAGGAAGGTAAAACGCCTGCTGTACATTTCGTCGAGCGAAGTCTACGGACAGAACAGTACGACCGATCCTTACGAGGAAAACGCATATGGCTTTGTTGATATCCTCAGCCAGAGGGCAGGGTATCCGTGCTCAAAGAGAACGGGAGAATCCCTGTGCGTAGCATATGGCATGGAGCACGGACTCGATACAGTCATGGTCAGACCGGGACATATCTACGGCCCATCCATAACGAAATCAGACAACCGGGCATCCGCGGAGTTCACTGTCAAAGCGCTTGCCGGCGAAGACATCGTCATGAAGAGCAAGGGCACACAGCTGAGGTCGTACTGCCATACGCTCGACTGCGCATCGGCGATCCTGGCGGTACTTCTGAAGGGTGAAGCCGGACAGGCTTACAATATATCGAACCCGGATTCCATCTGCACCATAGCGGATATCGCAGAGGCTCTGGCGAAAGCCGCGGGCACAGAGGTGAGATTCAGCGAAGCTACGGATGCAGAGAAGAAGAGCTATAATCCTGCTACGAACTCGTCGCTTCGATCGGACAAACTTGAGGCTCTTGGCTGGAAGGCCTGCTTCCCGCTTGAGCGCGGAGCAAAGCAGACGCTGGACACACTGAGAGGATAGTGAATGGGTAAAAAGATCGCCCTCATGGGGCTGTACTCGATACTTAATATGGGCGACCGTATACTCTGCGATACGACTGAATACCTGATAAGACAGGAGATGCCTGACGCGGAGATCATTAAGGTGGATGCATTCCCGGTATACCGGAGTCTGTTCAGCGGGATCGACAATTTCAACTACAGGGTGTCACGCAAGCTGGAACTTCACGGAAAAAAGAAGTTTGAGTATACAGACGGGTCGATGCAGAGATACCGCTACGAAAGAGCATATATAAGGCTCAGATTCTACAGATACTATAAAAAGATGCTCAGGGATGTCGACGCCATCATTTTTGCCGGCGGAGGCTTCGTTAAGTTCAGGACTCAGGGACTCAACTACTGCGTCGAGATGGCAGGCGACATAGCGCGCAAAAGGAACATCCCGGTGATGCTGAATGCCATAGGCATAGAGGGGTTCGATATCAACGACGAAAGATGCCGTGCCCTCAGGGAGTATCTGAACTCCGGACAGTTCAAGGTAATAACGACCAGAGACGATATAGACATACTTGATAATGGCTATATACAGCGCGATGACATCGTGACTGCAAGGGTCGGTGATCCGGCTCTGTGGTCGCCTGAGTGCTACGGAGTGAGCCGCACTTTAGATGAAGACGCGCCTATCGGCATCAATGTAGTGCGCGGAGGTGTTTTTCAGGAATACGGCAACCGCCTTGACTACGATGATGTGAAGGCCTTCTACTGCGAGCTCCTGAGGGAACTCGACAGAAGGGGAATGAAGTGGGTGCTCTTCACCAACGGACTCAAGAGCGACCAGAGGATGGCGAGGAAGATCCTGGCGGATCTGGGACTTGAGGAAGACGGCAATCTTCTGCCGGAACCTGGTGATCCGGAGACTTTCCTCGACCTGATAAAAAGCTTCAGATGTATTTTCGGGGCAAGGCTGCACGCGAGCATCACATCATACGCGCTCGATGTGCCTGTGACAGGATTCATCTGGAACGAGAAGATAAGGATGTTTGCTGAAGTGATAGGCAAGCCGCAGAACTTCCTTGAAGAGGACGAGATCGATGCGGTGCGCTTTGCAGACCTTCTTCAGCAGATACAGACAGAACAATACGATACAGAAAGAAGAAGTCAGATCAGAGAACAGACCAGGGAGTATCTTGCCCGCTTTCTCAATGATCATCTGTACTGAACCGTAAGGCGCTGATCCGTAATGGCCGCAAATAAAAAAAGAAATCTTACAATAGACCTTCTGAAATTCATTTTTGTTTTGATGATAGTGCTTTATCATTCAAGACGACTTGTCGTGAATGATGAATGTACTCCGATGTTTGTCGGCGGAGTCTTTGTGGTCGAGTTCTTTTTTCTCACTTCAGGTTACTTTTTTGCGAGGTCTGCGACCAGGAAGCCGTATATCGATGGGGAATCGCCTGGTGTGGATACAGGGAGATTCATGCTCCATAAGATATCCGGATTCCTGCCAAACTACTATGTTGCCTGGGTGATCGCTTTTGCGGTAAAACACATTTACAGTGCTCCTGTGTCAGGATCCACGCTGCTTGATCTGGCCAACGGAATATGGGAGCTTCTGTTTCTCGAGATGACCGGCATCGGCAATGGTGCGTATATCGTGAACAATGTCACCTGGTACATATCCGCGATGCTGATAGTGATGCTTGCTCTGTATCCGCTTCTGCGCAAGCATAAAGATACGTTCTTTTATGTGATAGCACCGCTGATAGTCATGTTTGCATTCGGCATTCTCTATCAGGATTTCAGGAACTTAAAAAAACCGTACTATTTCATAAACGGACTTATAATGAAGGGAACGATCAGGGCGTTCGCTGAGATCGCGTTAGGATGCATGATCTTCAAGGTGTCTGAAGGACTTAAGAAGATAAGATTCAGAGAAGGCGCAAGGTGGCTCCTTACAATTACAGAGATACTTATATGGACCGGTTCCGTATGCTACATGTATGGCCATCCTAGAGACATGTCACTGAAAATGGAATACCTTCTGATAGCAGTATTCTCAGTGGGACTTCTGATCACAACAAGCGGAGTGAGCAAACTTGCTGACTGGAACTGGGGAGGCCGTTTCGGGCAAAAGGCGGTTGCGTGGCTCGGAGCATTTAGCTTTTCGCTGTATCTCGGGCATGGTTACTGGTGCCAGGTGTTCAACGGCCTGTCGATCGCTCAGGGACTGAGCTACTGGGAGAAACTGCCGCGCTATGTCGCGATCTCCCTGTGCACAGGACTTGTAATAATGTATGTATCCAAATTGCTCAGATTCTTCTGGAAGAAGAACGGCAACGCAGTCAAATCACTTTTCATTCATGACCCGGAGGCCGCATGACAGGACTCATTAAGAGAGTAAAAAACGGAATATGGCGAAGGATAGATCCTTCAGACAAGGCAAGAATAAAGCGCCTGATGAAGAAACCTCCGAAGATAGATCCTCACTCGATCGTTTTCAACTCGAGCGACGATTATACCGGCAACCCAAAAGCTCTGTTCCTTTATATGATAGAGCACGGATATAACAAGCGCTATCACATAACCTGGCTCTTTGAGAAGGAAGAGAACTACTTCAAGTTCAAAATACCGAATGTTGATTCTGCGATAATATACGATAAGGATAGAAAAGTAAGAGCAGGGGCTCAGAAAGCTATAATGAGCGCCAGATACATTTTCTATTCCCACAACGTCAACTGGTGCAAGAGCTTCAGGGAGGGCCAGACGTTCATTGACTTGTGGCACGGCTGCGGCTATAAGGACGACATGAGGAGCGTAAAGAGGGTCATCTACTATGATCATCTTATGGTTACCGGCAGCAAGTACATAGACATATTTAAGAGAGTTCTCAAGAAGCCTGACGGAGACATTCTCGATCTTGGATATCCGAGGAACGAGATGCTTTTCAGCAGCAGGTCGAAGGCTGTTGAGCTGCTTGCAGGAATAAAGAAAGAAGCCGGAGCGGACAAGGCGATAATCTGGATGCCTACGTTCCGCAAGAGCACTATAGCAAGACTGGAAACCGATACCGGTCTTGGTGAAACGGGGCTGCCTATCCTTTGCGAATCAAGCGATATAGCGGAATTCGACAGATGGTGCCGCGAGCTCGGGGTGCTGATCGTCATCAAGCAGCACATGTTCCAGCGGGATTATGTAAGGCCTGACGGACTGACAAATATCCTGTTCATCGATGAAGATTATCTGCGTGACAATGACGCGGATCTCTATGAGTTCATGGGCCGTACCGATGCGCTTATCACAGACTATTCATCTGTGGCGATAGATTATCTGCTTGTCAATAAACCGCTGGGTTACACTCTTGACGATTACGACAGATATGAAGAGGGACGTGGATTCAGCTTCGAGAATGTAAAGGAGTACATGCCGGGCCATCATATCTATGATATCGAAGGCCTTAAGCAGTTTGCTCAGGATATCGCGGAGGGCAAGGATCCTCATGCTGAGTGGCGCGCCAGGGTCAGACCTGAAATGCAGACTTACACGGACGGATTCAGCAAACGCATACTTGAGTATTTCAATATAAAATGATCAGGGAGGACTGGGGTTGATTACCTGGATCATAGAAGTAATAAGGGACAACGTAAAATGCCTTAATGTTTCATTGAGCATGGCAAAAAAAGAACTGAAGAGGGCGCATTCGAAATCCGACCTCGGATGGTTCTGGGCGATCGCCAAGCCGCTCATGTATATTTTCATGTTTTATTTTGCCATCTCGACGGGTTTCAGAAACGCCAAGGAGATCGAAGGATCGGTGGCGCCGTACTTTATCTGGCTCGCGTCAGGTATAGTGCCGTGGCAGTTCATATCCGATCTTCTGGTTGGCGGAGCAACCTGTTTTGTCAGGCATAAGAGCATTATCAAGCATTTTAAATATCCGTACACTGCGATACCTACGATACCTATACTGCCTAAGCTGTTCATCCACTTCATTATGGTGGGAGTGCTCGTCATAATGGCGTTACTGATGGGAGTCAGGCCGAGCATTTACTGGCTGCAGCTGCCTATATATACGCTTCTGGCATTCGTATTCATTTATGTGTGGGTATGCATGACAGGCCTTCTGAATGTAATGAGTGCGGATCTGGTCGAGTTCATAAAGACCATAAGAACGGCTTTTTTCTGGCTTTCCGGAATACTGTTCAACACCAGGGGCAAGAAGGGCGCTTTCTTTGCATATAATCCGATAAGATACATTGCAGAGGGGTACCGTAACGTCTTTGCTTATCACGTGTGGATATGGGAGCAGAAGAGACTGCTGTTCAATTTCGGCATCGTGATGATATTGATGACGGCGTTCACATGCCTGCTTTACAGAAGGCTTGAAAAGCGGCTGCCGGAGCTGCTGTAAGGAGGGGCTGGTATGAGCGAAACGATAATAAAGGTCGATCATGTCAGAAAGACCTACAGGAACTACAAAAGCAACTTCCAGAAGCTGAGGCATATGCTGATCCTCAGCGGAGCAGGAGAGAAAAACCGCGTTCTCAAGGATGTTTCCTTTGAAATAAAGAAGGGCGAGAAGGTCGCGATATTCGGCTATGCACACGGTGGCAAATCAACCCTGATGCATATAATTGCGGGCATCATCAGACCTGAAGCGGGCACTGTAGAGGTAAAAGGAAAACCTGAAGTTATGTTTGACTACAGACTCGGTGTGGAGCCATCTCTCAGCGCGCTTGATAACTATGAGGTGCATGCAAAGCTGTTGGGATGGTCACGCGCGCAGATAAAGGAACGCCAGAAAGAGATTTTCCAGGCTGCCGGCCTTTCAAAAATGAAAGATATACCTCTTAAGAACTGTCCGAAAGGCTCCGCGACCAGACTCGGATTCGTTATAGAAACAATGGATATGAAGGATTTCTTTCTGGTCGATGAAAGAATGACATTCGGCAATAACAAAATAAATGAAAGGTATCTGGAACGGTTTGCGAAACTGGTAACACCGGAAATGACCCTGGTCATGGCTGCAAACGATTTCAAATATACCAGACAGTTCTGCGACAGAGGAATAGTCCTCCATGACGGTGTTATCGTCTTCGACGGGCCTTATGAGGAAGCATATCAGTATCATAAGGGACACCCGCAGCACAAGTCCTCAAAAACCGCTGTGGAAGTTGTTGAAGAGGCTGCAGAAGATTACGATGATGATGAGGTCATCTAAACAACAAAACGAAAATAATACGGGATGATGCTGTGCATCATCCCGATTTTTGTCTAAACGTTCATTAATTCAAGTGAGTGCGCTTATGTGCTAAAATAAAGGGTATGAAAAAGAAGGGTAAGAAGATCGCAATAATAAGCCGCGAGAGCAACAGCAAGACGCTGGATATAGCAATGCTCGAGGAGGAGCTGATCAGACGCGGGTGTGACGTGACTGTGCTCAGCAGGCTCCTGACGAAAGAGAAGTCGCTCAAGGCGCTCGGCTATATCGGGCACGTCATGAAGCAGGAGGCAGCGATACTTGCGTCCGATGTTGCTGTGCTTGACACGTACTGCATCCCGGCAAGCATGATACCGCACCGGAAGGGGACAAAGATCGTACAGATGTGGCATGCGCTCGGAGCGATCAAGCAGTTCGGTTGGCAGACCATCGGCAAGGAAGGCGGATCGTCCGAACGTACAGCTAAGTTGATGAAGATGCACCATGGCAATGACTATGTCGTGTGTGCGAGCGATGTGACTGCGGAGCACTTCTGCAAGGCCTTCAAAGCCGACCGGAGTAGCATCGTGAAATACGGACTGCCGCGCATCGACTACATCAAGAGTGTTGCGGCGGGTGAGAGGCATGATGAGACGGCTTCGAAGATCCTTTCAAGGTATCCCCACCTGAAAGATCCGCAGAAGACGACTGTGCTGTATGCACCGACGTTCCGCAGGGGCAAGGCGGTCGATGTGAAGAGCCTCATGGATGCGCTCGATCCGGAGAAATACGACCTGGTCGTAAAGCTGCATCCTTTGTACAGAGGAGACGCAGAAGCTCAGAACAGACCGAATGTCGTATTTGACGAAGAGTTTTCGTCGTATGACTGGCTGTCTGTGGCGGATGTGATCATAAGCGATTACTCATCTTACGTGATTGAATCGACACTTGCGGACAAACCGCTTTTCATATATGCTTACGATCTTGATGAATACGCTGAGAATACCGGTCTGAACATCGATTTCGGAAGCGAGCCGATCGCACCGTATGTGTTCAGAAGCGCAAAGGAACTGGCGGAATGCATTGAAGCGGCATGCGCAGGCACCGGAAGTGGAACTTATGATATGGATGCCCTTAGGGCGTTCAGGGACAGATATATAGATATCAACACGGAGAACTGTACCGCTGCATTGGCGGATTTCATAATATCGATATGAAAAGGAAAAGGACTAAGAAATCATTAATAATAGCGATAGCAGTGATGCTGCTGCTCATCATCGTATCTGCGGGGTGGATCCTTCACCGCGGAAGTGATATGAATATCGCACGGATACAGGAAGATGCTGTCAGAGCACAGGAGGAGGCTGCGAAGAAAGCGGCGGAGGAAGCAGCTGCGAAGATGGCAGCCAAAGAGGCGGCATTTGCTTCGCATGTGTATTCACACCGCGGATCAGCGGGCCGTGAAGAACATTCCTTCAAGGCTTACGATGCAGCAATCGACGCAGGCTCACGCTATATAGAGCAGGATATCGTTATCACCAATGACGGTGTGCTCTACGTTTCGCATGATCTTAATGCGGTGAAAATGACCGGCTACAACGGTATGTACGAATATCTAAGTTCGAAGACTGTCGATGGACTGAAAACAGAGGCCGGCAATAAGGTCCTCCGCCTGAGCGAGGTGTTCGATAAGTACGGAAAGAATATCAATTACGTGATTGAACTCAAGCCGCACAGTGACGCGTGCGTTGAAGCTTTCGAGAAGATGGTGGACGAGTACGGATTCGCCGATGTGATAACCGTGCAGTCAATGTATCCTGATGTGCTGGAGACGCTGGAGGAGAAGTATCCGGATATGCCGAAGCTTTACGTATGCTGGAGCCAGGCCGACTTTGAGTATGTCGTGGACAAGCCGTATGTCGATATAATCTCGGTGAAAGCGGCTGCTGGTCTGATGACTCAGGACAACTGCGACAGGACACATGAGAACGGCAAGAAGTTCAGTGCATGGACGCTCGACTCCAAAGAAACGATCAAAAAAGCCATTAATATGGGTGTAGATACATACTTTACTAATGACACGCCGCTCGCTCTTTCACTTGAGAAAAAATACAGAAAGAGCTAGGGCAGGCGCGGAGGCAAACGATGAGCATTACAAAGACATTCAAAAAGGTAGTATTCGATATCGCAAAGAAGAACAAGACTTTCCGTCTGGTCTTCAGAGGCAGCAGGGACACGGCTTACCGCGCAAAGATGACGCTCGACGACCCGTTCGGCAAGATCGACGACAAGCTGGTCTATTTCCGCACGTTCTCGGGCCGCGGTTACAGCGATTCGCCTAAGGCGATGTACGAGTACATGCTGACAGCGCCTGAATACAAGGACTACAGGTTTATATGGTGCTTCAAGGATCCTGATGAGTACAGCTTTCTGCTGCACAATGACAGCACCAGTCTGGTGAAGTTCCGGACAAAGGAAGACAACAAGGCACTGCGCAAAGCGAAATACTGGATCACCAATTATCGCATGCTGAACTACCAGTTCCCTCGCAAGGGTCAGGTGTATCTGCAGTGCTGGCACGGCACGCCGCTCAAGAGGCTCGGATATGATATCATCGAGAGCGACAATGCCATGAACTCGCTGGACGAGATCAAGGAGAAGTACAGAACGGACGCAGAGAAGTTCTCGTACATCCTGTCACCGTCGCCGTTCGCAACGGACAAGTTCGCTACTGCGTGGAACCTCAATGAGACAGGTCAGAGAGACAAGATCATAGAAGAGGGCTATCCGCGCAACGATGCGCTTGCCGTAGCTACAGACGCGGATCGCGACAAGATCAGAAAGCAGCTCGGCGTGGAGGACAGGAAGGTCATCCTGTACGCGCCTACATGGAGAGACAATCAGCATACGAGCGGCCAGGGCTACACCTACAAGACCGAGGTCGATTTTGACAAGCTGCAGAAAGAGCTCGGCGATGAGTATATCATCCTCTTCAGGGCACATTATCTGGTCGCCAACAGCTTTGACTTCGAAAAATACAAAGGCTTCGTCGTTGACGTCTCGTCGTATCCTGACATCAACGATCTGTACATCGCCGCGGACATCCTCGTTACGGACTACTCAAGTGTGTTCTTCGACTATTCGATTCTCGAGCGGCCGGTCATCTTCTACATGTACGACCTCGAGCATTACGCAAATGAAATGAGGGGATTCTACCTGTCACTCGATGAGCTTCCGGGGCCTATCGTCAAGGATGAGGATGCGCTGATCAGCGAGATTAAGGCGACGGATGGCTGGCAGGCAGATGAAAAGTACAAGGCGTTCGTAAAGAGGTTCAATCCTTACGAGGACGGCAACTCCTCGAAACGCGTACTGGCCAGGATCATTAAATAGAATGGCTGAACGATCCGGAACAGAAAACAGAATATTCAAAAATGCAATCAGGCTGACTTGTGCAGCCTTGATTGTTATTTTGCTGATAATAAGTTTTGCCGTATATGGAGCACCTGGCGGGCAGATGACGACGGTGCTTCTGTTCTTTTTGTTCTATATGCAGCTTCCGGGGATGCTGGTTGCATCATGGGCTGGGCTTGGCAAAGGAAACCTGTCGACATATCTTGCAGCAGGGACTTTTGCCGGCTGGACAATAAACATAGCGGCATTTTTCATAAGCATTTTTACAGGCAGCAATATCGCGCTGTATGCAGCAGGTCCGATCCTTTCGGCAGCTTATATTCTTACAGTGCTCCTAAGAGCAAAACAAAGGGACAGCAAACTTAGTAAAAAACAGTTAAGAGACGTTTCGCCGGCATTCTGCATTTTCGCCGTGCTGGTTCTTCTGTACTGTCTGGTCAATACCCAGTACCGATATCTCGCACCTGAGCTGTGCGACACTATCCTGGTCAACCCGGACAAAGCGTATCACATGGGCATAATCGATTCCCTGTCGCACGGGTACCCTGTTCAGAGCATGTGGGTGCAGGGCAAGACGATGAAGTACCACATCTTTACCGAGATCCTGCTGTCGATACCGGTGAGGCTGTTCGGTATACGCGCGGATGTGATGTCGATGTCATTTGCTCCGCTGTTTACGGCATACTGCTTCACTGTTTCGTTCTACAGCTTTTTCCGCGAGATGGCGGGCAAGCCGGAGAGAGCCGGGATATACTGCCTCATCTTCTTCCCGTCGATGATGTTCAACATCAGAAGATGGACATCGTCGTATGCGTTCAAGCTGATACTTACAAACGACAATTACGCCGGATATGGCCTGGCAGCCATGCTGGTTCTGATCGTAGCTTTCGATAAGTGGTACCGGAGATTCGTAGACGGAGATCGCGGCAGTATAAAGCTGCTGATCTTCTGCATGATGCTGACGATCCTTGTCACAGGCATCAAGGGCCCGATAGGCGCTGTCTTCGTTGCAGGTCTGTGGGGAACTATGATACTCGGCATCATCATGAGAAAGGTGTCCCCAAAGACACTGCTGCCGCTGCTTCTTATCACGGCATCGTTTGTGTTCATTTACATGACGGTGCTCGGAGCACAGGGACAGGTGAATTCCCCGGGCGGAGCGACATTGAAGTTCGGCGGAATGACCAATATAGCGTTCTGGAAGGACTCGCTTATCGACCTGCTGAACGCGCACGGAATGCCGCAGATAGTGATACTTGCCGCGGTGCTGGCCGCGTTTATGGTGTTTTTCTTCACGATCTACTTCGTTCCGTTCTGCATCGGGTATATCAGGGAGTTTGTGCTGGTAATAGCCGGGAAAAAGGAGTTTGTCCCTTCAAAGGTTCTCGTATATGCGGAATGCATGGTGGGATTCGCAGCCATGATGTTCCTCAGCTTCAGCGGTCACAGCCAGGTTTACTTCGGACTGGTAACGCTTATACTTGCTCCGGTGATCACTTACTGGTTCATTGAAGACATGGAGAACTCCGGAAAAGCATCAAAGGCGGCAAAAGCCGTCCTGATCGCGACCGCAGGAATAATGCTGATCACCGTTATCTTTACAGCATCGCTTCAGGCCTCATATTTCAACAGACGTATTAAGGATGCGGTAAGTTATGCGGATCCTGAAAAAGGCGGCAGCAAGTACCTCAGCATCAGCAACGGCGAGTACGAGGCCATGAGATGGATCGATACAAATACCCCAAAGGATGCGCTGCTTGCGAGCGACAGGTATTACAGCGTTGCTCTTAAGAAATATGACGTAGACAACAGATGGGACAACAGGTTCTTCCTTTACGAAGTTTATGCAAACAGACCGAGCTACATATCCGGATCCGGATTCGACCTTGCTGCGGAAGACATACCGCTCAGGATCGATATGATAGAGAAAAACAAGCGCCTCTATGATGTAAACGATACGGGAAGGGGAGACCTTGCAAGAGAGCTCGGTATAGATTATGTGATAGTGTCAAAGCGCTTCACTGATGTCCCGGATCTGTCGAATGAAGACTTTGAGAAATGCTTTACGAATGAAGATATCGACATTTATTCCGTAAAAAATCCGTAAACACGAGATATATTGATGCAGTTGTGCCCATCGATAATATATAATAACTGTGTATGGGCATAAATGATTTGGGATAACAGAAAGAGAACTGAGTAAGTTCAGAATCGAAGGGGAAAAATGAGCAAGAAAAAACTGGCTATAATAGGAGCGGCGCTTTTCCAGGAACCGGCTATCCTCAAAGCAAAGGAAATGGGTCTTGAGACTCATGTATTTGCGTGGGAAGCCGGTGATCCGGGTGAGAAGATGGCTGACTTCTTTTACCCTATAAGCATTAGAGAAAAAGAAGAGATACTCGAAAAGTGCAGAGAGATCGGCATTGACGGAATCATAAGTATTGCGTCGGATCTCGCCATGGTCACTGTAAACTACGTGGCGGAGAACATGGGGCTGACCGGCAACAGCACGGCAGCCACGCTCATAAGCACAAACAAGCATGAGATGCGCGAGGCGTTCGACGCCAACGGTGATCCGAGCCCGAAGAGCATCGTTGTTGACGCGGATACAGATCTGACTGCTGTAGACATTGAGCTGCCGCTGATCGTAAAGCCGACAGACAGGAGCGGAAGCAGAGGGGTCATGATAGTCGAGAAGGCTGAGGACCTTAAGGAAGCCGTCGACTTCGCTATAAATGAGAGCTTTGAGAAGAAGGCTGTAGTCGAAGAGTTCGCTGTAGGCGACGAATACAGCGTTGAGTATATATCCTGCAGAGGAAAGCACTATCTGCTGGCCGTAACGGAGAAGACCACATCGGGAGCTCCGTGGTTCATCGAACTGAGCCACATCGAGCCGGCACCTATCTCTGAGGAGAGAAGAGAGAACATCCGCAGGGTGTGCGATCACGCGCTCGACACACTCATGCTGTATGATGGAGCAGGCCACATCGAGCTGAAGGTCGACAGCAATGAGAACATTAAGATAATCGAGATCGGCGGCCGCATGGGCGGCGGATTCATCGGAAGCGATCTGGTGGAGCTCTCGACAGGCTATGACTACGTGGGCAATGTCATAAGGATAGCGATGGGCGAGGAGATCCCGGAACCGGAGATCAGAAATGCCGGAACGGCGGGGATCAAGTTCATCACCAGAAAGAAAGACCTTCTGGAGTTCAGAGAGCGCGTCAAAAACGACCCTGACAGCATCGTAAGAGAAGGGAGAGACGGCGCAGAGGGAGGCATCGACAGCATCAACATCGATGACCTCAAGGATGAGCCTGACAACATAAAAGACAGAATAGCTTACTACATTTACAAGTTATAGAGAATCAAATGGAAGATAACAAAAAACAACTTATTTCATTCGTAATACCGTGCTACAAGTCGGTGAAGACACTCGAGCAGGTCGTGAATACGATCCGCGAAACGGTCTCCGCGAGGCCTGAATTCGACTCGGAGATAATCCTGGTCAATGACTGCTCGCCTGACGGTGGAGAGACATGGAGACTCATCGAAGACCTGCACAGAAGATATGACAACATCGTAGGCGTCGATCTCGCCAAGAACAGCGGCCAGACCTGCGCGGTAATGGCAGGCCTGCGCACATCGAAGGGAGACTTCGTTACCGTAAGCGATGATGACGGCCAGACCCCTATCAACAGGGTCTTCGAATTCTACGACTACATGCAGGAGGGCGGATTCGACGTAGTCTGCGCGCACTACACATCGCGCGGCAAGAGAAGCCTGTTCCGTGAGTTCGGTTCTTGGATGAACCAGACGATGGTCAAGTATTTCCTCGACGAGCCTAAGGGCCTGAGCACATCCGGCTTCTTCTTCGCGAAGAGATTCATCGTAGATGAGATGGTCAAGTACAGCAACGCCTTCCCGCACATGGGAGGACTCATGCTGCGTACTACTCACAACATCGGCAACATCGACATGTCGATGAATGACAGGGCAGCCGGAAGATCCAATTACAACTTCAAGAAGCTGCTCAAGATATGGGTCAACGGCATCACCACATTCTCGATAAAGCCGCTGAGGCTTACGTGCTTCCTGGGAATGCTCATGGTGTTCATCAGCGTGATCGTGATCATCGCTCTCATAATAAGCAAGCTTACAAATCCGCTGATAACCATAGGATGGACTTCGATGATAGCCACGACCCTTCTGATAGGAGGCATGATACTCTTCGTGCTTGGCGTCATCGGAGAATACATAGGCAGGATATACCTCAGCCTCAATCAGAATCCGCAGTACGTTGTAAGGACAGTCCTCGACAGAGAAAACGGAGAAAAATAGCATGGCATCCATAAAAAAAGAATTCAAGAATGTGATGACACTTTATTATCTGCTGAAGCTCGATAAGAAAGTGCCTACCGATCATAAGAAGATCAAAGCCCGCCAGAACAGGCTGGTCTACAAGACGATGAAGAGGGCATATGATCAAGTTCCTTTTTACCGTGAGAAATTCGAGGCGAACGGCCTGACACCGGATGATTTTCATTCGGCAGAAGATCTCGTGAAGTTCCCGGTCATGGACAGGGCCGAGCTGCGCAAATGGATGCAGGACGAATTCGATGCGCATCCTGACAAGGTGAAGGACTGGGTAGTATACGCAACAAGCGGTTCGTCTGGAGTGCCTCTGAAGTTCGCACTTACGCAGAGAGAGTCCGCATGTATGGACGCCAACTGGATCCGCGTGCTGATGTACGCCGGATACAAGCCATTCACGGGCAAGATGCTCACCTTCCTCACGACTCACGCAAAGGTCGATCCGAAGAAGGGTGACTCCTGGGTGCAGAAACTGGGCATCCTCAGACGCAAGATCGTGCCTGAGCACCTCTATGTAGGAGAGGGGATGAGAGACCTCATCGAGCTCGTCAACGAGTACAAACCTGACTGCCTCGCATTCAGGAAAAACGTTCTGGCAAGGATGGCGGTCTACGCAAAGGCTCACGACATGAAGATCCATCAGCCGGTGGTTTACACACCTGTAGCCGAGAAGGTCGATGAAGTCACACGCAAGCTGCTCGAGGAAACATTTGGCCCGAACCTTATGGACGCTTACGGCTGCAACGAGATCGGAAGCTGCGCCATCAAACTGCCGGGCATGGACAATTACTATATCAATTCCGACACTCACGTTCTCAATCTCATCGATGATGAGGGCAATCTGTCCGACGAGGGCAGGGTGATCGGTACCACACTTTACAAGAGAGATTTCCCGATCATCAACTACGAGATCGGAGACACCATGACATCCGAGACTATCGACGGCGTCCGCTACATCAAGACGATCAACGGCCGCATGAACGACATGGTGAAGCATGCTGACGGAACTGAGACTTCTGCAGCAGAGCTCTGGAAGATCCCGAACGGGATCACGGGGATCGCACAGTTCAGATACATCCAGACCGCTATCGACGAGATGCACATTCTGCTTGTAAGGGATCCGGGCAGACCTGAGCACTCGAATAAGGAAATAGAGGAATTTTACGAAAAGAAGTTTGAGGAGCTCTTCGGAGGACCGGAATTCAAGCTCGTATTCGAGTGGATGGATGAGATCCCGCCTGATGAGAACGGCAAGATGAGATGCTTCATCTGCAACGTAAAATAAAACGGAGAAAAATAACTGCTGATGCAGAAAGCCATAATAAGACTTCTTGAAAAAACGAATAATATCCCACGCAGCATTTACATCTGGAATGCCATAAACGCCATCGTGCTGGCCATGCAGACGCCGGTCGTGATGGCCGTCTGCAACAGGACGAACGGCGAGATCGATGCGGGGATATTTTCTATTGCCATGGCTGAGGCCAACCTCATGTACTTCGTTGGACAGTTCGGCCTGAGGCGATACCAGTCGTCGGATATACAGGAAGACTTCAAGTTCTGCGAATATCACGCGATGAGGCTCATCACCTGCGCGCTCATGGCGTTGGGCTGCCTCGCGTATTGCATATTCGGCAAGCTGAACAGGGACTACACCACAAGCAAGTTCTTCATAATACTTATAATCTGCCTCATCAAGGTGATCATGGCCTACGCGGACGTGCTGCACGGGCACATGCACCAGAAGGGCAGGCTCGATGTGGCCGCCAAGGCAGCGACCATCAGATACATCGCCGAGCTCACCATATACATCGGCGGACTGATAATCACGCACGACCTGCTGCTGACTGTAACGATCTGCCTCGCGGTAAGCTTCGTGCTCCTGATGCTCACATCGTTCAACGTCACTACTGCTTACACGGATACAATGAAACCGTCGATAAGCAGGGAGAAGTTCAAGCTGCTCCTGATAGAGGGATTCCCGCTGTTCATCGGACTCTTCCTCAACATGTACATCAGCAACGCACCGAAGTACGCGATCGATACATACCTGACCGACGACATACAGGCGATCTATAACATGATCTTCATGCCTACGTTCGTAGTCCAGCTTGTGACTCAGTTCATATTCAATCCTGTGCTAACGCTTTACGCCGAGCTCTGGCAGGCGCACGAACTCAGGAAGTTCAGGCACTTCATAAAGATGATAAAAAAGATGTGCCTGTACGTACTGGGACTGGCGATACTTGCCGTCGCAGTTGCGGCTACGATAGCAATTCCGATACTGTCGCTGCTCTTCGGCACTGACTTGTCTGACTACAAGACCGAGCTCGTCATCATCATGGTGGCGGGAGGCATGCTCGGATACAGCATCTACTTCAACATGCTGATGGCGGTCATCAGAGCACAGCGCCCGATGATATACTGCTACGGCATAGTGGCGCTCATGGCCATGCTGATGTCAGGGCACTTCGTAAAGGGCTACGGCATTATGGGAGCGGCAGTGCTGTACGCGGCGCTCATGACGTTGCTTACGATCGCGCTGCTGATCGCGACGGTGATACCACTTAAGAGGGAATATGATGCTTTGAAGAAGCACAAGTATAAGAATGAGCAGCAGCGAACGATAACAGAATGATCGCATTATCTGCCTGAATGAGGACTATTCTAGAAAAAGGTACAAATCTGAAGCTCAGATTTGTACCTTTTATTTAAAAACTCCTGTTTCGCAAAATGCTCGGAAGATATCAGAGAAAAGCTCGGCTCTGTCTGATCACAATTTTATTCGATCTCGATATGGATCTTATCCAGAGTCCTGTTGAGCAGGTCGACTGCGTCATCAAGAGTCTTTCCCTTTGTGATTACATGTCCGAGTCTGTCAGGGCTTACGCGGAACTTCCTTACCTGGTCGCCCACCTTGTAGTCGAACTGAACGCTGACGATATCCGGATCCGGCTCATGGAGATCCTCCAGGGATACGATGACGCCGTCTCTGTCTGATCTCATCATGCGGCTGGCATTGGCGACTCCGCCTTTGATGTAGACGAGTTTTCCGTTTGTGAAGATAGGAACCCCGTTCTTCATGATGGAGCTGTCTTCAGGGAAGAAGTCGATGTGCTCGCCCATTGCGTGCCTTACGATCATCTCGTGATAGCCGCCTACGCCGTCTTCATAACCGAAGTCAAAGTAGATGGATGCGAGATCCATGAGGCAGGCACCGCCGCCTCTTGCTCCGATCTCAAGCACATAGACCTTGCCGTCCTTTATGATGTAGTCTGCGTTGAGTGCGCAGTTCTCACACTTCATTGCCTTAAGCGCTTTCTCGGTCTGAAGGTAGACATCCTCGATGATATCATCCGGGAGGTCATATGGCGCATAGTGTCCGTAAGGAACACCCGCATCTCCCTGCATGATGTAGTCGCCGTGAGGAAGGATGAACTCAAGCTTGCCGTCCTGGATGAATGCCTGAGCACCGAACTCCTCGCCTTCAACGAATTCTTCTACCACAAAGTGATCTGTCCTGGTATTTGCGAGAACTATGTTGCGGGCTGCCTCGAACTCGTCAGGGCTGTTCACCTTTACGATGCCGCGGCTTCCCGATGAATCCACGGATTTGAACATGAGAGGGAGCTCAAGATCTGCGATCTTTTCTGTATAATTCTCATCATCAGTCTGGATGCCTCTGTAGCGGGCGGTCCTTACGCCGAACTCCTCATAGCTCTTCTTCATGCGGAGCTTATCCGAGGATATCTGCGCAGTCTCGAATGACGGGCCGATGAGGCCGAGGTTCTCAGCGATGTAACCCTGCGATATAACGGCGACATCAGTGCCGGCAGTGAGTACTCCGTCGATCTTCTCTTCCTTCGCTATCTCGAGGAGAGCTTTGTAGTCGGTCGTGTTCTCGTAATAGACTTTGTCCGCATACTTGAAGCCCGGATAGTTGCCCGGGATGCTGGTCACTATCGTATAGTAGCCAAGCTTCTTCGCGGCTTTGATGAGCGGCACCTGATAGATTCCTGCGCCTAAAATAAACAGCTTTTTCATTCTTTCTTTCCTTTGTAATAATGTCTTACCACATATTGCGGATTATTGGTCATCCCCTGGAACATCCTTCCGAGGTATTCGCCTATCATTCCCAGGAACAGCATGATTATTCCGGAGAAGAAGCAGACAGCTACCATTGTCGAATACCAGCCGACATGGCTTGATGGTTTGAATATCTTGAGGAGGATGACTGCGAGGGCACCGAGCATGCTCAGCGCGGAGAAGAATACTCCCGCGCGAGTCGCTATCCTGAGCGGTACGATGGAGTAACCCATGATGTTGGACCACAGGTTGATGAGCTTCTTGAATGTGTAGCCCGACTGCCCGTATCCTCTGTCGAAATGCTCAATAGGTACACTGGCGATGTTGCGCGTCGTCCTGAGGAAGAGTCCCTGCAGGTGAGTGTACTGGCTCTTGTATTCGACTACATAATCCCTGACGAACTTCTTTATGATCCAGAAGCTTGATGTCTTAAGATCCTTAGGTTTACCTATGAGGATGCGTACGGAAATGTAGTTGACCCAGCTTCCGAAATTCCGGAACGCGCTGTGGTGCTTCTGCGGATAGTGGCCGTATACGATGTCGTAACCCTGATCGAAAGCTTCGAACAGATACGGAAGCTGCGATGGGTGGGTCTGGAGGTCGTCGTCCATTCCGACGATGGCATCGCCCTGGGCGTAGTTGAGACCAGCCATAATGGCGTTGTGCTGACCGGCGTTCTGAGCCAGTTCCACAACGTTCACATACTCATACTCGTTTGCCAGATCCTTGAGTACACAAAGCGTCTCGCCGCCATCAGGAGAACAGTCATCAACGAGAATGAACTCGTAAGGAGTCTTGCCCATTTCCTCCATTTTTGCGGCAGTGAGCTCAACGGCTTCACGTATGGTATGCGATGATTTGTAACATGGAATAACTATCGAGTACAGCAATTATCTATCTCCGTCGGTCATCTCAAAAAAAGTAATCATACCTATGAAAAGTATATAATAGCCCACTCACATAATCAAACCTATTTATAGGCTTGATGCAAAAGCAAGTTTTACTATATAATAGTTGCGGATTATAGGCTTTTTTAGTGGCCTAAAAAGTATTCTGTGAGGAGTTATAGGGAGATAATATAATCAGAAAGGTAGAGTTTTTATGAAGAGATACGCAAAGAAATTATCCATCGTTCTGACCCTCGTAATGATCCTGACCTCTTTTGGTTTCACAGGAGTATTCGCGAATGTCAATGATGGAGTAGATGCAGCAGCTGCACCTGATGCGGTTGTTACTGACGAAGCAGCACCTGCAGAAGAAGCACCTGGCGATGAAGCAGCGCCTGCAGAAGAGGCACCTGTTGAGGAGGCGGCACCTGCAGAAGAGGCACCGGTTGATGAAGCAGCACCTGAAGAAGGCGCAATGCTCAAGGCACTTGGCGACCCTGCACCGGCATTCAACATTACATGGAAAAACTATGACGGTACAGTTCTGGATACAGATTCTGTAGAAAGCGGCGCAGTTCCTCAATATACAGGAGCTACACCGACAAGACCTGCAGATGCAAACTATACTTACGAATTCTCCGGATGGAGTCCTGCACCTGCAGCAGCTACAGCGGATGCAACATATACTGCTGTATTTACAAAAAAGAGCCTTGGCGGCAAGCCGGCAGCACCGGTTGTCACCACTTATTCCAGCTACAAGAGTGTAAGACTCGCCTGGGCTCCGGTTACTACAGATGCTGATGGCAATCCATATGACAGCAGCGTTGTTGTTAATTACAGAGTCACACCTGCTGACTCCTCAGTAAAGACGCAGGATTCAACAGCAACCTGGTATGCTACTGCCAAGAACCTTGAACCTTTCAAGGATTACACATTCAATGTTGTGGCATACATCAAAGTAGGCGGCAAAGAGATCACTTCCGATACAGTTACAAAGACAGATGCTCCTGTAAGAAGCATCAGATACAGACTGAAGATCAAAGGCGGCACAAAACTTAAAAAGCATGCCGGCAAGGGACCTAAGTCATATAAACTGAAGAGCGGACAGACCATCGATACTACAAGATTCCAGACCGGAAAGTACATCTTCGAGTATAAGGGCAGCATCTTCTACATCTCCAGAACAAGAGTAGGAAGAGCAAAGGCTGTTTATGAGAAGAAGAAGAATTATACAGACGCTGAGGCAGAGTACTATATCAATGACAGAGGAACAAAGAGCAAAACTTCTGCTCTGATCTTTGTAAATACATATTCTCAGCACGCATACTTCTTCGATAAGGTCAACGGTAAATGGAAACTGAGAAACGGTTGGGAATGCGCAACAGGTCTCGCTTCCACACCGACACCTACCGGAAACTACGGAGAAAAGTTCCTTCAGAAGAGGACCAAGAAAAAGAATAACATCAAATTCTGGAACCACTTCAATGGAAACGCAGCACTGCATGGAACAAAGCCAAACAACAAGAAGGTAGGCAGAGTTGTATCCAACGGCTGTGTAAGAAACCCTGACAAGTACGCAAAGCAGATCTATACTCAGGCTCCTCTGAAGAGCAGAGTACTGATCGACTAGTACCGGGAAAAACAGACCGATAAAGGCATAACCAAAAACCATACAGGAAGACGAAACCAATCAGGACTTTCGTCTTCCTGTTATTTTTATGACATTCCGGCCCAGGTGTCACATTTTTGTCGCTTGCTTGTTGCGACTTTGATATAATATTAATAATTGTTAAGGTGACTGGAGACATATATGATACGTCTTTTTTAATGAGGATGAAGATGAAAGGAATGGAATAATTGTTATGAAGAGAAAGTTATTTGCCATCCTGATGACTCTGACGCTGGTATTCGCATATATGCCGGCGACAGCATTTGCAGCAAGATGGGATGGAAACGTACAGACAGGATCCATATCTGTCGGAGAAACAAAGGAGGTAGTAGTTGATAATGA
The DNA here is from genome assembly GCA_017432075.1 of Mogibacterium sp. Lineage (GTDB taxonomy): Bacteria > Bacillota > Clostridia > Peptostreptococcales > Anaerovoracaceae > Crickella. The sequence continues at coordinate 64,548 of JAFRJV010000078.1, forward strand.
ATTCGACTACGCCAGTTTCGAGTTCAGACCGACAAAGAGCGGAACCTATTGCTTCAGTTCAAGCGGCGACAGGGATTCATATGGCCGCATTATGTTTGGTAGCAAAGAGCTTTTACATAATGATGATATAAATGATGACGACAGTAATTTTAAAATAGTATTCCATGCTGAAGAGGGAGAGGTTTATGTTCTTGATGCAGCAATGTATTCAGGTGGTACCGGGTCCTTTGAGGTTACTCTTTCTGAAAGCGATGAAGAACCTTATATACCGGATGAAGATGATGACTGGGGAATAGCTTTCAATGATGATGATGAAGGGTTCATCATCCTTGAGAACAGCAGTGTAGTTCTCAAGGTTGAACCATGGTTTGACGGGGCGAGCAGACCTCTGACCTATCAGTGGTTCAAGGGAACAAGACAAGCCAATGGAGAGTATGACTTTAGTACTGTGATTCCTGAAACTTCCGACAGTATCACTGTAAGCAGCCCGGGAAGATATCAATGCGTAGCTAAGGATTCATCAGGAAATACCGATTACGATGAAGTCGATGTCCGCAGCTGGTATGTAGATATGAAAACTTTTGACGCTGATACTACATTCCATCCGGGAACAAAATTGGATCTTCAGGTACTTCTCAGCGGCAAATATACAGCAGCCAACATGAAATATGACTGGTATTCTGTAAAATATAATGGATCAGATGATCCAACATTCGAGCTGCTGGCAGAAAACAGTTCTTCAACATACACTATTCCGGCAACACATACTTTCTCCGGCGATGGTGAAGATGGCGAAGAAGTTTATAAGTGCATAATTAAAGAGACCAAGGGCAGTGAGGTTGTCTCGGAAGGTGAAGCATGGTTCTATGTAGATAAAGGCAATGAGTGGTGGGTCAAGGATGATAACTGGATCGATCTTCCGGACAGCGGATCAGTTACACTAAAGGCTGAACTCTCAGGTAAATATAACCTTGCAAAAATGACATTCCAGTGGGGCGTGTATGAGTACGATGAAGAAACATATGAAAATGTATTTGTAGAATTTTCCGGTAAAACAGCGCAGACGCTTACAGTTAATGAAGAAGGTGAATATGTCTGCAAGGTAAAAAATACTGAAAATAATACAGAAGAGGACGCATACTTCAGCGTGAGCTATCCGAACTATGGACTGTGGTACAACAACGTATATTATCATAGACTCGGTCACTCAGTTGCAGAAGGTGCGATCGCAACTTACAACAATGGTGAGTACACTTCATTTGCTTTCCCGGCATCCGTGAAGCTGAAAGATGGCAGAACATATCCGCTGACGAGAATCCTCGCATGGCAGGTCTATGTAGATGATGGTATATATCTCGGCAAGAACTGCAAAACAGTTACCGTTCCTGCATCTGTAAAAACGATCGATAATCACGCTTTAGGCTACTACATGGAAGAGGGCTCTTACGACATCATATGGAAAAAGGTCCCTGGCTTCACTATTATCGGAACAACCGGATCCGAAGCTCAGAGATATGCGAATGCAAATGGATTCGCTTTCAGAGATCCTGCCGCAGAAGCGCTGAAACGCGATGGAGTAGCTGACAAGAGCCTGCCTAAGGTTAAAATGAAAAAGCCTGCGGCCAAGAAGACTGCCATCACTTTAAAGTGGACTAAGCTCAATAAGAAGCAGCTCAAGAAGTCCAAGGCTGCCAAGTATGAGATCTGGGTAAGCACAAGCAAAAGCTATCCGCAGGGAGCAACAAAGGAATTGCTGGTCAGCAAGAGCAAGGCGTCTGCAAAAATTAAGGGACTGAAGAAGAACACCAAGTACTTCGTAAAGATCCGTTCCATCAAGTATGTCGGAGGCGTCAAGCATGTAGGAAAGTGGACCCAGAAGACGGTCAAGACACCTAAGAAATAATCCTGATAAAGGATACGAACAAGCAGACTAAAAAAGAGGAGGCGTTCGAAACGCCTCCTCTGTCGTTTAATGGCTGACCGCCTTATTGCTTCTTCAATACCAAAGGTGTCAGATCGGTATCGTCGAGATCTTCAAACATCATGCTTCCATCCTGAACATAAAACAGTCTGTAGTTGATAAGACCATCATCGCTCCTGATGATGACTGACTCATCTTCGTAAATCCATTTACCCTGGAAGTCTTCCTCAACGATGTTTCCTGTCCAGCTGCCATCTTCATTTATAGTGAAGTCAGCGTTCCCGAAAAGGTGGTGCGCCTGCTGAGACTTTGCAGACCAGCTTCCATAGAAGTCTTCCTGCTTGTGGCCGACTTTCACGATCTCTGCTCCGTCAGCTTCGTTATCATAAGCCGGGTCATCAGGATCATCGGGTACAAAGTCATCAGCTTCCGCTTCCTGTTCCATCAGCTCATCGATATCAACTGTATCGGTGGCTTCCTCATCTGCACTCTTCTTGCATGCAGCAAACACCATCGAACTTAGCAGAAGCAATGCGATCAATAATACTGAAATTATTTTTTTACGCATAATCTTCAACCTCCTTTGTGGACAAATGATACACCTATAATATAATAAACACAACAAATGTAACAATTCAGGGTATGCAATCTAAATGAACAATAAGACAAGAATAAGATATCTGGATACATTAAAACTGCTCGCGATATTCATAGTATTCGCGACGCATTTCATAAACCGCTTCAATGAAGACTACTTTCAGCTGTGGCATAAGGCACCTACGTCATGGGTGCTCAATGGTGTCACCGGAAAGCTGGGCGTGGCTTTTTTTGCGGTCATCCTCGGATATTTCGCATACAGATCAAAGGAGCCGGATGTCACGAAGTATGTGATAAAGAGGTACATATATTTCTTCCTCTGCGGTCTTTTCATCAACAGCATTTATGCAGCGTTCGGCAGCGCGGGCATTTTCGATGATACGTACAGCGTGAAAGAGGTGCTCACAGTCAGCCTCACTCTCGGCGCCGGGATATTCAGAACATTCTGGTGCATCAGACCGTTCTTTATCGCATCAATACTGTCGAAGCTGAACGGCAAGGCCGGAGCAGGACCGTTCACCGTGCTGGTCGAAATGCTTATAATGTTCCAGATAATGGGAGATGTATGGGTTTCGATATGCCTGATTGGAAATCTGGTCGCCATCGCTATGTCGAATGAAAAGTTCATGAGTATATTCAGACATGTATGGGTAAGATGGCCGGCCTATCTGGCGGTATTCTTCCTGATCAAGAGACCCGAAAGCTGGCAGACCTATCTGATCGACGGCATATGCGCTTCACTGATGATACTCGCTCTCAGCGAGAGCCGCTGGCTGAGAAAGGTGCTTGACTGGGAACCGCTGGCCGTACAGGGCAAAAATACTATGGCAATGTATCTGGTGCATGTGGTAGTATACCGGCTGGCGGGTGCAGCTGCGGGGCTTGGCTCAGACAGCTCAGCGGCACTGTTCGTGATGATCATGATAGTATCGTGGGCGCTGGTCGTGGCACTGTCGTTCCCGCTCACTAAGCTGCTTGATGTTTTGACAAAATTATGCATGAAACCGGTAGAGGGTATAATGGGATCTTTCCACAGATTCTTTGAAACAGAAAAGGTGTGATATGCAGGACGTTGAAAGAAAATTACTGAAAAAGGACCGCTTCGGTGACGGATACAGCGTAAGGATCTATCCGTGGGATTTCGTGTGGGCTGCCGCAATGGGTGTCATGTTCGCTCTTTGCCTTGAGCTGTTCTACAGGATGGCGGTCAACTATAACCACAAGTATCCTTCCGATCTTTATTACTATGCGGTAGAGAATCCGAGGACACATGACGAGAAAGGCCGGTTTATAGGCGAACTGTTCGAGTTCTTTTACAACATCAATGAAGAGGTGTTTGAGACTGCAGTGTTCCTTGCGTTCCTGATAGTGGGAATCATAATCGCGAACTATCTGGTGATCTATTACTTCGTAAAGGACGATGGTTATCTGAAAAAAGTGCCGAGATATTCGATGCAGTTTTTCTCGCTGGCGGCGATCTTCATGGGAACGATCTATGTGCCGGTGATCTTCGAGAGATATTATAAGCACACATTCAAATCGTTTGCGTGGCATTCACCGACTCAGCAGGCCATGATGTTCTTTGCGCTTCTGGGCTCGATATGCTTCCTCAAGATGTATCAGGGATACGAGGACAGGAAGATCAAACCGGGCTGGTGGCTGGGTACAGCTATCCTCATATTCTTCTCGACATGGTCAAAGCCGGGATTCACCATCAACATGGTCTTTGCAGTGGTCCTCATGTTCATCGTCGATCTCATCAGAGGAAACAGGAAGACCATAGGCAAAAGGTTCGTGAAGCTGTTCATCATAGGATGCTCGCTCATACCGAGCGGACTCTATATACTCTGGCTCCACAATGCAAGCTTCACTGAGGGCACCCAATACGGAGAAGAGCACGCTGTGCTCGTCGACTTCGCGCATGTGCTCGAGTACGATAATCTGATCGGCGCGATAATCTTCGGATGCGCCATCCCGATCATCGTCTACGCGTTCAACGTGGAGAAATTCAAGGACAAGAAGTACAAGTTTGCTCTGTATGTCTTTGCTATGGGAATGATCCAGTGGATGCTGTTCACTGAGACAGGCAAGAGGGGCAACTACGGAAACTTCACATGGGGCCGTACTTACGGGATCTACTTCCTTACTCTTACGGCAGCTGTCGTATTCATTGAGACTCTTTATGATAAGAAAGGGAAATACGCTAAAAATAAGGGCAGGAGGATGGCGTTCCTTATACTCAGCGGGATCGTGATCCTGTGGGCGATACTGTCCCAGCTCAACTACTTCAGACTGGTACTCACGGGACACGGCTACCAGCTCTAAGAGATAATAAATAACAAAGAAAAGAATAGCAGGCGTGCTAGCCTGCTATTTTATATATGTCTACTTCGTCATTCGAGAAGCATTTCTCGTAATCTTTGTTGCTTAGATCACCGACATCGGTAAATCGTTTTGAAACCACTACGTAGTCTACTCCCAGTTCACGGGCCTTGTCTCCGCGCTCCTCGTTTGAGGCATCATAGAGCTCGTTGTTATTATGCAGCATCTCGCGCCTCAGCTCGTAGTCTCTGTCAGGTATGTTGTATCCGGAACCGGAGATATAAGTGAACCTGTTCGAGTAGACAGCGTACAGGAAGAACCTGTTGTCCCAGCGGTTGTCCACCTGATACTCATCGAGAGGCACGCTGTAGTATCTGTCTGTTGCAAGAAGCGAGTCGTATTCGGTGTTCTCGGAGAGCCAGACCATGGCATCGTACTCATCGTTGCTTATGCTCATGTACTTATTCGGCGATCTGTGAGGGTTCGTTGCGTTGATATCGTGCGTAACGTTTTCGCTCAGGTACTGTCCCAGAGTGGCCGTCGTAGCGACCAGGGTAAGAGCCATGATGCTCAGCGTGACTCTCAGCGTATGCTTTGCAAGCGCAGAGCTGTCGCGGCTGTCCTCGAGGTCTTCGATGAACCAGAGCGCTATCATCGGCACGAGGAATACGGTGACGAGCCCAAAGTATATCTGGCTGTGCCCGGAGTAGTTCATGATCATCATCAGTATGAAGCCGACCATGGCTGCTGCATAAACGAGTACACGGTGCGGTTCGAAAGGCTTGCGTCCGCCGATGACAAGTATGAGCTCGCGGATGTATCCGATGCAGAACGGCACAAAGTATATCGTTGTCATGAAGAATATGAATACAACCAGAACAACAAGCAGTCTTAACGGAGTCGGAACACCCATGCCCTGCATAGCAGCGATCAGAGGCTTCTTCCAGAACGCGATGTCAGCGATCTTGGCGAAAGCGAAGATGGACTGGCCTGTCGCGTTGGACACACCGCGCCCGCTCAGAATGGTCGTGTATATGAAAACGAATACAGCAGTGACTGCCGCAAGCGGAAGGATCGCCCTGAAAGGCACCTTGCGCATGATGAATCCGAGTATCATCGTGCCCCAGATGGATGCGACGATGACTGCGCCCATCGGCCCTTTGATGCCTGTGGCTATCATCACGAAAACCATGAGGGCGGCGAGGACTCTGAAACGTGCCGGATCCTTTGTGCTGAATGACTCGTACCACTTCCTGAATACTACTATGGTCATCAGTGCTATCGAGATGCCGTATCCTGACGCGTTGTCGTTCTCAAGAGTGAATACAAAAGCGATGGATGTGTTCAGGCTGCGTGTCACATAAATATTGGACAGTATGAGCAGCAGGCTGTAAATGCCTGCGCGCTCTGGTTTGCGTGACATCTCTTTGAAAAAGCTGTATACGGAAAGTCCGAAAGTGTAAGCGGTCCAGATAGGACCGAACGAGAGCATCACCACGTCGGAAGGTACTGAAAACAGTCTGACCGGTATGGAGAGAAGGATCTCGCTGAAAATGTGATATGTAATAAACTTCCCGCTGACCCATGGGCTTTCCATCGGATAGTCATGCGAAAGAGAGTTGATCAGTCCGAGATGATAGGCTTTGTCCGAGTTCATAATGGTGAAGTCGGAGAGCGAAGGTGCCAGATAGCGGTACTGCACGCTGGTGAAACAATAGAACAGAGTCAATACCATGAATATGCAGAACGCCACGGAGAGCTTGCTGAAACGGAAGCGATTTATCACCAGCGGCTTCTGCTTTTTCAGATACAGCCGTATCAGGTAGACGAGTGACATCACAGGTCCGGCGATATATATGAGGAAGTCGTTCGGGATGAGGTCAGAGATGAAATATACCAGGATGTTAAATGCCCAGCCCGCAAACAGCCCCAGAGCCATATCTGTCGAGAGGTGATTCCCTTTGAAGCCGGTAATGCCTACCAGAAACAGTCCCGGGAGCTGCACAAAAAATATGAAGAAAGCTGCAAGCATGACAGCATAGCGGACAGACGCACCGTAAGCGAATACCGCGATGAGCCACATGGCAACTGCAGCCATGACACACAGCGCTCTCAGGATGTTTTTTACCTTTGTGTCAGGTTCGTATGTTTTCGTATTCATACAGTTATATTACAAGGTTGAAATTGTGAATTCAATAGCGCCGTCATGCCTGCTGCCCCTTACTTGCAAATAAAGGGATATATGGTATAGAATTACTATGTATATGTGTGGCCTTATGGCCGCTGAGACAGAAAAAAAGCTTTGATCGGAAGGTAATAAATGAAAAAGATACTTGTTACCGGCGCAGCCGGATTCATCGGAAGCAACTTCGTTTTCCATATGCTGGAGGCTCATCCTGACTATTATATCGTCGGACTCGATGCTCTTACATATGCAGGCAATCTTGAAACTCTCGCGCCGGCAATAGATAACCCGCACTTTAAATTTGTCAAGGCGGATATAACAGACGCGGAAGCGATCGATAAGCTCTTTGCTGAAGAGAAGTTTGATGTGGTTGTCAACTTCGCTGCTGAATCGCACGTAGACAGATCGATCGAGGACCCGGGTCTGTTTTTGCGCACCAACATCCTCGGCACACAGGTGCTGATGGACGCGTCGATCAGATACGGCGTTAAGAGGTTCCACCAGGTAGGAACGGACGAGGTATACGGCGACCTGCCTCTCGACAGGCCTGACCTCTTCTTCGTTGAGACCATGCCACTTACAGCTTCGAGCCCTTACTCGGCATCGAAGGCTTCGGCAGACCTGCTGGCAATGGCATATCACCGCACTTACGGACTGCCTGTCACCATCAGCAGATGCTCCAACAACTACGGACCTTATCAGTTTCCTGAGAAGCTGATCCCGCTCATGATCGCAAACGCGCAGGCTGACAAGCCGCTGCCTGTTTACGGCGAAGGACTGAACGTAAGAGACTGGCTCTATGTTGAAGACCACTGCAGAGCTATCGACCTTATTCTCGAGAACGGAAGAGTCGGCGAAGTATATAACATCGGCGGACACAACGAGAAGGCAAACATCGAGGTCGTAAAGATCATACTGGAGCAGCTCGGCAAGCCTGAGAGCCTGATCACATATGTTACGGACCGCAAAGGACACGATCAGAGATACGCTATCGATCCTACAAAGATCCATAACGAGCTGGGATGGCTGCCTGAGACGAAGTTTGAAGATGGAATCAAAAAGACGATCCAGTGGTATCTCGATAATGAGGACTGGTGGAAGAATATAATCAGCGGTGAATACCAGCAGTACTACGAAAAGATGTACGGCAACCGCTAGTCGTGTAACAGTAAAGGAGACTCAGAGAAATGATTAAATTCAACGTTCCTCCGTATATTGGCAAAGAGAAAGACTATCTGATGCAGGCTGTTGAATCGCACAAGATCTGCGGTGACGGACAGTTCACCAAGAAGTGCAATGCCTGGATCGAGGAGAAGATGGGTGCGCATAAGGCGCTGCTGACGACTTCGGGCTCGACTGCTCTGGATATGGCTGCGATACTGACGGATGTCGGTCCGGGAGATGAAGTCATTCTTCCTTCGTATACATTCGTATCTACGGCTAACGCTTTCGTACTGAGAGGCGCGTCGCTCGTTTTCGTTGATATCAGGCCTGATACCCAGAACATCGACGAAAAGCTTATAGAGGATGCGATCACCGACAGGACTAAGGTAATAGCACCTGTTCACTATGCCGGAGTAGGCTGTGAGATGGACACGATCATGGACATCGCTAAGCGCCACGATCTGCTTGTCGTTGAGGATGCTGCTCAGGGAGTCAACGCATTCTATAAGGGCAGAGGCCTCGGAAGCATTGGTGACTATGGCTGCTACAGCTTCCATGAGACCAAGAACTACAGCATGGGCGAAGGCGGTGCACTGCTTATCAGGGACGAAGATAAGACTGACAGAGCTGAGATCATCAGAGAAAAGGGCACCGACAGAAGCAGATTCCTGAGAGGTCAGATCGACAAATATACATGGGTGGACATGGGTTCTTCATATCTGCCGAGTGAGATGAATGCTGCTTATCTTCTTGCTGAGCTTGAAGAAGCAGACATGATCAACGATAACAGGCTTGCAAGCTGGAATGCTTATTATGAGCTGCTCAGCCCGCTGGCTGCAGACGGATATATCGAGCTTCCGGTGATCCCTGAGGAATGCGCTCACAATGCGCACATGTTCTATATCAAGACAAAGGACATTGAAGAGAGAACAGCTCTCGCATCTTTCCTTAAGGAGAATGACATTCTTGCTGTGTTCCATTATGTGCCGCTCCACAGCGCACCTGCCGGACAGAGATTCGGAAGGTTCCACGGAGAGGATAAGTACACGACAAACACGTTCGAGAGACTGCTGAGGCTGCCGATGTATTACGGACTGAAGCCTGAGGAGGTCGAATATATCGCCTCCAAAATCAAAGAGTTTTATAAAAATAACGCTGTATGTTAATGCCTCTGCTCGTTATGCTGCGTCGGCATTAACACACATCATAGTATTTAGTATAAAAGGTAAACATTTTGGCGAACGATAATATTCAACCTTGGATTGGGCTTGTAACTAAGAATATTCGCGAAGAGAATGGCTGCGTTGTCGTTAACGGCATCTGCCTGACCCGTTTCATCAACGGCAAGGGCGCGCTCGACACTAAGCAGGTGCGTATTGATGTGGCGTCACAGAAGAACGCTGCCAGGATCAGCTTCGGAAGACGTTTCGGTCTTCCGGGACCTAAAGGTTCGCGCATCAACACTTACAGGCTGGAGATCGACCTGAAGGAAGCACGTGAATGGGACATCCAGAACAAGCTTCTGGTCATTTACAAAGATCAGTATGAAGGCTTCATTGCGTATGATGTGCGCGACAGACGTACCGGACAGAACAAGAACGGCCCGCTGTTCATTCATGACGGTGTTACAAGCTATCTGAGACAAAACAAGTACAACAGGGTGTTCCTCGTTGTGAGAGACACCAACAGATATGACTATCCGGCCGAGCAGGAAAGGCTGGAGCGCGCAAAGGAAAAAGCGAAAGATCTCAGGGATAAGGATATTATCCTTATGTATGAGAAGAACTGCTGCAGATACGAAGAAAGCGCTTCGGTGCTCTACGAAAAGCTGATCGACATGGGTTATGACAATGTGTTCTACATTGTCGACACTTCGATACCCGCGGTGCAGGACCTTCCGGAAAAATATAAGAAGAACCTCATCGAAAAGGACAGCGACAAGCATCTGGAGTATTTCTTCGCCTGCAATAAATTCGTTTCGACGGAGACGATCGACCACTCGCTGCAGCTGAGGATCGCAAACAAGAGTGCGCAGGACAAGATCAACGGAGAAGGGCTGATGTACGTGTTCCTCCAGCACGGTGTCATGTACATGGTATCACTGAACTCCGAGCTGAGGGTCGGATTCAAGCAGAAGACGGGGTACAAGCTGCACAAGACTGTCGTTTCGTCTGAGGCTGAGGCAAAACACTTCATAGATCTGGCAGGAATGGACAGGGATGACCTTTATATTACCGGACTTGCCAAATTCGATAAGTGCTGGCGCAACGAAGGTGCAGACAAGATCATCATCATGCCGACCTGGAGGCGTTGGGAGACCAACCAGGCCAAAAAGGATGTCGAGAGCACCGGCTACTTCAAAATGATCGAGACCATGTATAATGCCGTCCCTGAGGATAAAAGAGATAAGGTGGTGATCCTTCCGCATCCGCTGATGGTGGAAAGATTCCGCGATGAAGAGGGCGGACTCGGAGGCAGCATAACGATCGCTGACAGTTATGACCGCGTACTCAGAGACTGCGGGCTGCTGATCACAGACTACTCATCCATAGCATATGACGCGTTCTACAGGGGCGCCAATGTTGTCTTCTACTGGAAGGACAAGGACGAGTGCATGGAGCATTACGGCGAAGGCACATTCCTGATGCTCAATGAGGACAATGTCTTCGGCGAAGTGTGCATGAACGGCGGAGAGATAACAAAGGCAGTCGAAACGCTGTACATGAAGCCTCAGCGAGATCAGGACGTTGAAAGATACGGCAAGATAGTAGAGTTCCACGATGGACGGAACTCGGAGAGGATAATCGAACTGCTCAAAAGAGACGGCGTTATCGTGTGATCGCGCTGATACAGATAAAACAGAAAGACAAAACGATATAGTAAATTAATGAATAAAAACCAAATCAAAACAAGGATCACAGCAATTATTCTGGCAGTCGTCATGGTGCTGCCAACGGCGGTATTTGCCGTAGATGAAACACCTGAAGGGGTTTCTCCGGAAGCCGTTCCTGAAACTGAACTGAATACAGTAACTCCGGGAGAAAAAGAGAATCCTGAGGCGCCGGCTGATCTGCAGACAGAACAGACAGAGGAAGCGGGTGAAAAAGTTCTTTCAGAACCGGCAGAGCCTGAAGCAGCACCGGATCAGGAAGTTGACGCAGAGGAACAGCCGGGGGAAGAAACTGAAGAACCGGCGGTCCTCGAAGGACTCAGCATAGAGGAAAACCCTATGGGCACGGTTGAGCTCAAATGGGATGCGTTCGAGGGAGCTGCATATTATGAATCATCATCTCCGCAGATAGAAGAAGGCGCACCGGTCAGAACAGAAGAATGCACTCAGACATTCAGCGGACTCGGACATGGCGCTTCCTATGATTTCGTGGTAGCGGCCTATGATGAAAACGAAGTGATGATCGCCCAGAGCGCGATTTCGATCGATACTGTCGCGTATAGGATCACTTTCAATGAGTCACAGTACAGGACGTTGGGCAGCAGGGTGATCAAACCTAAGAAGCTCAAAGTCAATCTCAGGAAGATGGTCAAGGCGAAATACGGCGGCTACTCTGTTGTTCAGGGCGGCTGCACTGACGGAACCTATGCTTATTACCTGATGGTATCGTCAAAGACTCAGAAGGGCAAAGTCCTCAAAGTGAGACTTAAAAATAATAAGGTGGTCAAAAGATCGAAGGTCCTGAGGACCTGGCACGGGAACGGTATGACTTATGACAGCAAGAGACATAAGCTGGTGGTGATCGGCCGTGAACACAGGAAACAGGAGATCACCGTGATCGACGCCTCGACCCTTAAGATAACCAGGCAGGAGAACGCAAGGTACAATTACCCTATCGATGCCGGTAATGACTATCTTGACCAAAGATATAAATATTCCGGACTTGCGGCCATTGCTTACGTAAAAAAGTATGACTGCTACATAGCGCTCGAGAGGGCTTATCACAATCTCCTGATCTTTGATCCGGATACCTTCGAAGCTATCGGCCTGGTATATACAAGCCTGTCCGGTCAGTATCCGGGAACCTTCCAGGCAATGGATGCGGATGATAAATATGTGTATCTGCTTTTAAGCTATTACAATAGGGCTCAGCCGTACAACCTCGTGGTTGCCCTCGACTGGAACAGCGAGAACCTGCTTCCGGTCGTGAATGCATGCAAGAGCAAGGATCTTCCATATGCAGAGAAAGCATGGTTCTGCAACAACGACCAGAGCGGCAGGGCAGACGCGGCAATAAGGATCCGTACAAAGCATGAGGCAGAGAACATCTATCATACGACTGATGCAAGCGGAAGATCGCACTTTTATCTGTCCGAATACCATGGACGCAAAGCATATAAGAGAGTGAGACGTAAGAGAAAAGCGTATTATAAAAGAGATGATTATGTCTATGATCTGGGCGTGATTTGAAGCTGAAAGGCACACAGTAAAAATGTTAGGAATCAGTTACTATATAAGCAGAATAGCGGAAGCGTTCATCATAGGCTTTGTTGTGGCTTATCTTACTGCGCCGATCAGCATAAAGCTGGCGCACAGGCTTGGAGTTATAGACACGCCTAAAGACGCGAGGAGGGTGCACAAAAAACCTATACCGCGCTTTGGAGGTATGTCGATATTCCTCGGATCCATGGCTGCGATGGTGATCCCGGCAGGCATGAATTCAAACATCAAGACAGCCATGATCGGAGGCGCAATGATGTACATTCTGGGCATCATTGACGACATAAAGGATATAAAGCCTGCCGTCAAGTTCGGAGGGCAGCTCCTTATTGCTTCGATCGTCTATGCTATGGGCATAAGGATCACGTTCATCAGCAACTACTTCGGTGCGGCAGTCACAGATGCTCATGCGAATGTAATACTCAGCGCTGGTGTCAGTTATATAATCACGGTGTTCTGGATCGTCGGTATCACCAATGCGGTGAACCTGATGGATGGCCTTGACGGTCTTGCTGCCGGCTCAGTCGCAATAATGTCGCTCTCGCTGGCGTATATCGCATATATACACGGCGTGAGACTCGGCTCCATGCCGGTATGTGTCGCACTGGTCGCAGTCGCTGCAGGCTGTCTGGGCTTCCTGCCGTACAATTTCTCTCCTGCGAAGACTTTCATGGGAGACGGAGGAGCTCTGTATCTCGGATACATGATAGCGGTGCTTTCGGTAATATCGCCGTTGAAGCGTGCGACTGTAGTCGGAGCTCTTATTCCGATGCTGACGCTGGCAGTGCCGATCTTTGATACAGCACTGGCCATGCTCAGAAGGGCTCTTAAGCATGAGTCCATCATGGCGGCCGATAAAGGCCATCTGCATCATCACCTGATGGCCGCAGGTTTCGGCCAGAGACGTTCCGTACTTATAATGTACGGTATCGTCGGAATCATGGGAGAGGTCGCAGTCCTCATAAGCCGTGAACTGTATAAAGACGCATTTTTCCTGTTCCTGGTTGCATTTCTGTATTTATGCATTATAATCGTGCCGAAGAAGAGCAAGAAAGGCATAAAGAGGATAATCACTCAGGATACCAGCGATCTGGAAAAAGAATATTTTACAGAATATCTCAATTACGAGAGAGAAAGGCGCAGAGAGCTGCGCGAGGCTGCTAAAGCGGCAGCAGATGCTGCGCTGGACGAAGAAGAAGCAAATACTGAAATAAATGATAAAACAAACAATACGGGGGAATAATTGAGTAACGAAACCAAAGAAACAAAGAAAAATAAGAATCGCGGAAAGCACGTAACAAACCAGAAAAGGAAAGCCTTTCCGCGTAAGAAAGGGTATATAGTAGCATTGCTGTTGCTGGCGCTGGTTACTGCAGCATTCTTCGTTATGCTTATATTAGCAGACTTGCTGCCTTCAGACCTCACTGTCATACTGGCGCTGGTCGTTGTTGCCCTTCTCCTTCTGACGAATTTCATGTTTTCAAGCAGGTACAGATGGAAGCGCCTGATTGGCATAGTGCTGTCTGCAGTGCTGATATGTGTGCTTGCGTCCGTCACGATCTTTATGGGAGAGACTTATGCGATGCTTAATTCGATAAGCGGAGCAGGAAGTCAGGCAGATGCATCCGGTCCGCCTGCGGACAGAGTAGCTGTAACTGAGGAACCTTTCAATATATATGTCACAGGTATCGACCAGTGGGAAAGCGAAAAGGGACTCGATCTCGAGCGCAGTGATGTAAATATGATCATCACAGTTCATCCGGTCACTAAAAAGGTCATGCTCACATCCATACCGCGTGACTCTTATGTTAAGCTCCATACCGCTCAGCAGATGGACAAGCTGACTCATACCGGAGTATACGGAGTTGATGAGACCATAAATACGGTACAGGACTGGCTCGGCATAGACCTCAACTACTATCTGAAGATGAACTTCAGCGCCGCAGTAGAGATAATCGATGCGCTGGGCGGAGTCAAGGTCTACTCGCCGGTTGCTTTTGACAGCAGTCTTAAAGACTATCACTACAAGAAGGGCTGGCAGTATCTCGGCGGTTACAAGGCTTTGTACTTTGCGAGAGAAAGACATGCGTTTGAGGGGGAAGACTCCGCCCGTGTAGAGAATCAGCAGATAATCGTTAAGGCTGTAATCGAGAAAATGACATCATCGACAGCCTTGCTGACAAACTACGGAGAAGTCATGAGCGCGGCAAGCCGTAACATGCGTACCAATATGTCTTCCGATGAGATGCTTGCTCTTGTCAAGATGCAGCTGACCGACCTTAGTGAATGGGACGTTCAGACACAGAAGATGGAGGGCGAGTACGGTGAGGATTACGTCGCATCCCTGACGCAGAAACAGAAATTCTCGGTATACAGAGTCGACCCTGAATCAGAAGCCAAGTGTGTCGAAGGAATAAAGAAGGTGATGAATCCGAGTGAAAGCGAGCTTGAAAAAGCCAGGGAGAACTCGAAAAAAGGCTTCATCCTGAACGGCATACAAAGAACGGTAGATAAGGTAAAAAGCAAAACCGGTAAAGAAGAGCAAGAGGAATCGTAAAAAAGAATCGTAAACGAGACTGTGAGAAAAAGTCTGTAAATATGTAACAAGTAAGCCTCCTATGGTAGTATCAAGTTGATGTACCATAGGAGGTTTTGTTATGGCACGCAAGAAAAAAGATGTTTACCATGTAGGGCCTTTGACCGAGGGAAAGAA
>JAFRJV010000079.1 GCA_017432075.1 Mogibacterium sp.
AATAGCCCTATGCATATAAGCCACGGGACTAAGTGCATCAGGCTATATGGTTTGAATATGCCCGGAAACCCGAATCCGAAAAAACCGTCGCTGTAATAAGTGTACTCACCGCTCATTGCGTTCCTTCTCTTCCAGTCCTCCGTAATATGCCTTTATATAAAGCTCACACATTTCCTCTGTGCTTAGCCCACTTTTGTATTTCTTTTCCATTATATTCATGATGCGGCGCGGCACTGTCAGCTCACCACCAAGATCACGCGGCCTGTCGATATCAGCAAGAGCTTTGATCGCCGACCGGATGTCCGGATACGAGAATGCGTCAGCCTGCTGATAGTATAATTCCATCTCTGCCTTTCTTCGCTTGTGTATTGCGTTATGTATAAGTCTGAGCCCGGTGGCAACGCCAAAGCCCAGAAGGACCATGAGCAGGATCAGCACTGGCATAGGAAGGTATTTTGTCATGCTTCCCACCTGATAGTGGTCTCTCCAGCCTCCCGCATCTTCACCTATCACGAACACCATTACGACATATAGGATCGCATATATTACGATCGGTATTATCGCTATAAATGTAGACTTGAACTTGATATTGTGGTCTGAATTGATAAAGAAAAACAGAATGATAGACAAGATAGGACATGTCGTATGGAACAGGATGTTATTGGAATATAGCATCATGCGGTAGAAGCCCGCCGCCGGTGAAAGCACGGTGAGAGCTACAAGGAACGTCAAGGCTACGCCGACTGTTCCCGTAAACATAAAGTCAACATACCACCTCGGTAAGTGATAGTTATGATAGCGCAGACCATCAACGGCAAACGGTATGCACATCGCTGCGGCGATCCCCATCAGCATATTCGACAAGATAGTGAACATGTGATATGACTTCCATCCTACTTCCTGCACCAGGGCGTCCGGTTTGCTCAAAAGCTGGTCTGAGACCGCAATGATGACCAGGAAACTTATCAGCGAGCACACGATAATCGCGAGCACGCAGCGTATTTCGTTTTTTCTTAAAGCGTCAGTTATCTTCTTTTCTTTCATGATCTGTTTATAACAGGAGCCGAATGGCTCCTTTCTGTGTAGGTTGCATCATTGACTGACTATGATTGTACTAAATCGCTGGCGCGATAGCTACCGCCAGCAGTCGCTTTTCCAAACGCTATTTTTTTCTCGAAATGAAAAAGGAGTAGCGTTCTTTTCTTTTGTTGTGTATCTTCGAATGTGCAACCAACCGTCAATACTCACAAAGGAAAGAGTCTCCTCCTCTTCGTATGCGTATTTTAACAGACTACCGCACATTCAACAATCATATTCTGTATTCAGGCCTTCCTCCGTAGTGAAATACCCTCGTTTTTCGTTACTGTTTTTCACTATGAAAGGAGGCCTTTATGAGCCGCGAAGAATATCTTGACGCTTTTGTTACCATGATCTCTCTCAGAGGTCTGACCGATCACACTCTCAAGTCTTACACGACTTACATCTCTGCTTACCTCGACTTCGTATTCGACTTTCTTAGGAAAGATCCTGCCGATGTCACGTGGGACGAGATGCGTCTTTTCATCAAACACCTTCAGATGACCCGCAGTCTTGCTGATCGGACGATCAATGCCGCAATCTCTCAACTTAGGTTCTTCACTATGTACGTCATTCACAAGCCATGGGATCAGACTCAGCTTCCTATGCGCAGATTTGATCAGTACATCCCATTCATTCCTTCACGCGAGGAAGTGGCAATGTTCATCAACGCGATCGATGATCCTAAGACTCGGGCCATGGTCATACTTATGTACAGTTCAGGTCTCAGGATACGCGAGGTCTGCAACATAAAATGCGAAGACATTGACCGCAAGAACATGCGGATTCACATCACCCGCAGCAAGAATCGCTCTGATCGTTACGCCATGTTGTCTCCGGTCGCTCTCAAAGAGCTTGAAGCATATTGGCGCAGATGCGGCCGTCCCCGCAATTATCTGTTCCCTCAGAGATCAAATCCGGATAAGCCCAACGACCCACAATACGTCGATCGCTACATGAAAAGCACTGAGGACAAGCTGGGATGGCCTCACCGTATTTCCAGCCATACTCTTCGCCGTGCCTTTGCTACTCACTTTTACGAAGATACTCAGGATCTTCTGACTCTCAAGCACCTTATGGGACATAAGTCACTGAATTCGACCACGATCTATGTCATTCTCTCGAATGTATCTCTCAGAAAGTACGCAAGCCCCTTCGACTCTCTTGAGGTGCGCCATGGATAGCCGCTATCCCATCCGTGAGGTCTTCAGAGATTCGCTCGACTGGTATCTGCAGGAGCACATCCCCTCTGCTGAGCAGTTATCTGCCGCCAACGCGATCTCAAAGTGCAAGACCGGCGAGCTTGGCTACAACGCCAGCGTATGTGATGAGTGCGGTCACACTGTAACGCATTCGTGTTCATGCCGCAACAGAAGCTGTCCGAACTGTCAGTCTGTCCTCAAAGAGGTCTGGATCGACAAGAGGCGCAGCGAAGTGCTTGATGCAAGATATTTCCACGTGGTCTTTACCGTGCCGCACATCCTTAATGCGCTTTTTCTTGCCAACCAGAAGCTGCTGTATTCGCTGCTTTTTGAAGCTGCGTCTCAGACTTTGCTGACTCTGTCTCAGGACAAGCGCTATCTCGGCGCTGAGCCGGGCATCATCAGGGTGCTGCACACTTGGGGTCAGAACCTTGCCTACCATCCGCATGTGCACTGCATCATCTCGGGAGCAGGACTCACCAGAGATCACAAGCTTGCAGTGAGCGGCAAGTCATTCTTCATCCCGATCAAGGCTGCGATGAAGGTGTTTCGGGGCAAGTTCATGGCCTCTCTCAAGAGCTACCGCTCTTCCGGTAAGCTGGTCATCCCTGACTCATGCAGTGATCTTGCTTTGCCTGATGGCTGGCAGTCTTTCGTTGACAGACTTTATTCCACTGACTGGTGTCCGTACATCAAAGAGACCTTCAATGGTAACGGCAATGCCATCAGTTATCTTGGACGCTATACACATCGTGTAGCGATCTCCAATGGCCGCATCACTGACATGACTGATGACACCGTCACTTTCTGGTACAAGGACTACAAGGACGGCTGTTCCCGCAAAGAGATGACTTTGTCTCACGAAGAGTTCATCCGCCGCTTCCTGATGCACGTGCTCCCAAAGAGATTCCAGAAGATTCGCTACTATGGATACCTGTCGAATGGCTCAAAAGCCAGAAAGCTGCATCTGCTTTTTAAGCTACAGGGGCATCAGCAATTCACAGCTAAGTTCTCTGCTGACACTCCGAAGGATGTGATCCTCTCCGATGTGCTTGGTATTGACGTTCACTTATGTCCCTGCTGCGGTAAGTCTTCGATGCGTTATCTCGGCCGCAGATATTATCTGAGGCCGTAGCTCTTTCGAACTGAATACTTTTTCAGCTCCGCTTGCGGCGGAGTCGCTTGAGGTACACGGAATTTCCCTGCAGACTGGCGTCCGCCTGTCTGCTTGACCAAAAGCGGATTCCTTAACGCAAATATGATCGTTATTTCAAGGTTCTCTGACTGGTTCGTTCTCCATATCCTCCCCAGTCGATTCAGTACAATTGGGAAGAACCACATTTTCCGCAGTTACGCGCTCGCAACTGCGTATTTTTATGGGCGGAAAATGTGGTACTTCCCTAACGAATT
>JAFRJV010000080.1 GCA_017432075.1 Mogibacterium sp.
CTTCCTGACCAGTACCTCAACGTAGGTATCGCAGAGCAGAACGGCGCAGGCGTAGCAGCAGGACTTGCTACATGCGGAAAGATCCCGTTCGTAGTAACATACGCAGCATTCGGATCGATGAGGATCTGTGAAATGATCCGTCAGGAGATCTGCTACACAAACCTCAACGTCAAGATCGCATGCTCACACGGCGGATTCACACCGGCTAACGACGGAGCTTCGCATCAGGCTATCGAGGACATGGGAATCCTCAGAACAATTCCTAACATCTCCATCATGATGCCTGCTGACTACAACCAGGCACGCAAGCTCGTAAGAGCAGCAGCAGAGACATACGGACCAATGTATCTGAGATTCACAAGAGATGCCATGGAGCAGGTATACGGACCGGACGTAGAGTTCGAGATCGGCAAGGCTTATCAGATCCAGGACGGTAAAGATGTAGCTATCATCGCAAACGGCGACACAGTAAGTCTCGCTATCAAGGCGGCAAAGGCTCTGGAGGAAAAGGGCGTTTCGGCTAGAGTTCTCGACATGCACACCATCAAGCCTCTCGACGTTGAAGCAGTTAAGGCTTGCGTAGAAGAGATCGGCAAGATCGTCACAGTTGAGGACCACAACATCATCAATGGTCTTGGCAGCGCTGTATGCGAGGTCGCAGCTGAGATGGGCAAGGGCAAAGTAAAGAGAATCGGAATCCAGGATCAGTTCGGTGAGTCTGCTCCTTACGAAAGACTGCTTGCAAAGAACGGCATTACCGTTGACAATATTGTTGAGACAGCACTGGCACTTTAACAATCGGTGGCGATACAGCTATCAGGGAAGACGGGAGACAAAGTTATGAAGAAAACTACAAAGGCACTGGCGTTAATGCTGGCATTCCTCATGGCTCTGTCATTGTCGCTGACAGCCTGCGGTTCGAAGGACAACGGGTCCGGAGACAGTCAGGAAGGGGCTGCCGAGTACATCATAAGACTCGGACACAGCGACACTGAAGATAATCTGATCAATGTCTCACTTCAGAACTATGCTGAGTGGGTAAATGAGCAGACCGGCGGAAGAGTGATCATCCGCATCTATCCGAATGAGGAGCTTGGCGATAACACCGACATGGCTCAGCAGCTGGTCACCGGAGAGCTCGATGCGATGATGATGCCTCAGGGCGTCGAGGCCACATACGCGCCTAAGATCGCGACACTGGGACTTCCGTTCCTGTTCACGAGTTATGAACAGGCATGGGCGGTAATGGACAATGAAGAGATCGCAGAAGGGCTTACAGCCGAACTCAGCAATTACAACCTCGTGCAGCTCGCTTTCTGGGAGAACGGCATGAGACAGATAACAAACAGCGTGCGTGAGGTCAAAGAACCGGCAGATGTCGCAGGCCTCAAAATGAGGATACCTGATGACGACATGACGGCATCGATCTTCAAAGAACTCGGAGCAAGTACTACGAAGTTCGCTTGGAGCAAGACCTACGACGCACTTGCGCAGGGAACCTTCGACGGACAGGAAAACCCTATCGCAAACATATACGCTAACAAGATAAATGAAGTCAATCAGTACATGACCATCACGAACCACAAGTACGAGTCCAAGAACCTGGTGTTCTCAGGCAGTACATGGAAGAAACTTCCGCAGGATATCAAGGATGTTCTGCTCGAAGGCGCTAAGAAGTTCGGTCAGGAGCATCGTGAAGCGGTAGCTGCTGATGAAGATGATCAGCTTGCAAAGCTTAAGGAAGCCGGAATGACCGTAAATGAATCGCCTGATATCAAAGCTTTTAAAGAGGCAACACGTGATGTCTATACAAACTTCGAGATGCAGAATGAGTGGACAGCCGAACTCGTGGCAAAGATCCGTGAGGCGGCAGCTCAGGTGAAGTAGAAGGAGGACAACATGTTTGAAACAATATTGATGGATTTTGCCTGGGCGAGCGGTCTGCTCATCATCGGTCTCTTCCTGAGATCAAAGGTAGGATTCCTCCAGAAGATGTTCATACCGGTAGCCGTAGTCGGAGGTCTTGTGGGACTCCTGCTCGGATCGGAAGTACTCGGCAAGTTCTGCCCGTACTACATCCACTGGTCTGACAACGTAAGCGGATTTGCTAACCCGCTGCTCGCGATACTCTTCGTAACGCAGTTCATCGCTCTGTCATTCGACAGAAGGATGATCAAGAAGTGCTCGCTGATCTTCCTGATCTCGGCGACGGTAATCGCCGCACAGGTGCTTTCGGCCATGGGACTTGGCAAGGTCTTCGGATTGCCTGACGGAGCTGCGCTTCTGCCGTTCGGAGCGTTCTACGGAGCACACGGTATCCCTCAGGTCATCGCCGGTATCTACGATACACTCGGTTACTGGAACTATGACGAGGCATCCGCATTCGGAACAACATACGCAACCATCGGTATGCTCTACGGCATCATCGTAGGTATCGTGATCCTTAACTTCGGCATCCGCAAGGGATGGGTCACGGCAGAGAAGTCCGGCAACCTCAGCAAAGAGGACTACACCGGAATCCTTAACAAGGAAAACAGATTCAAGTTCATGACAGCGTACACATCGGACATCGCTTTCGACCCGCTGACACTGCACTTCGGTATCGTACTGGCGATCATGCTGGTGGCTTACGGCCTCCTGCAGATCCTGCACATGGTACCTCTGTTCTCGGGATTCGCGATCTACGTTCCGGCCATACTCGTATCGCTGGTATTCGGAGTAGTTATAAAGAGGACTCCGGCCAGGGAGTTCATAGACAACGAGTCGCTGGCACATGTCGGAACCCTCGCGCTCGAGTATCTGATCATCACTGCTATCGCTACAATGAAGCTTGATGTAATCATGAACAACGCAGCAGCTATCCTGACCATCTCGTTCGCAGGACTGATCCTGACAACGATCATCCTGATGATTCTGCCTAAGCTCTGGCTCAAGCAGAACTGGCTCGAGAACGCCATGGTAATGTTCGGAGCATGGACCGGCTCAACTGCAACGGGAATGATGCTTCTGAGGATCGCTGACCCTGAGCTCGAGACTGACGCAGGCCCTAACCTGATCGCAGCAACACCGCTCTGGCAGATCAGTACGCAGAACTTCTTCCTGACGATCGCGCCTATGTTCATGGTAACGGCTGCGGGAGCACACAATATGGCTCTCGGAACAGCAGGAATGCTGGTAGTCGCGTTGATACTGGGATTTGTGATCGGTCGTAAATAACTGTTCATATTAATCTCCTTATCATAAGTGGGCTCCCTGCCGCAGAAATAACTGACGGAGGGAGCCCGCGCTACAAGAAAAAAGAAAGGACCGTAGAAATGGCAGAAGTAAATAAAGCAATGATATCACCGTCGATACTTGCTGCGGATTTTGCAAAACTCGGTGAGGATGTTGCAGACGTGTGCAGCTGCGGGATCGATTATCTGCATATCGATGTGATGGACGGAATGTTCGTGCCTAATATCAGCTTCGGGGCCGGTGTCATGAAGAGTCTTGATCCATACACGACTGTTCCGTATGACGTTCATCTCATGATAATGGACCCGGACAGATACATAGAAAATTTTGTCACTGATAATACTGAGTTCATCACAGTACATTACGAAGCGTGCAGCGACCTGAAGCATACTCTGGACCATATACATTCTCTTGGAGTGAAGGCCGGTGTTTCGGTCAAGCCGAAGACAGCGCCTGAGGTGCTTGATGACTATCTTGACGACATAGATCTCATTCTCGTAATGTCGGTCGAACCGGGATTCGGAGGACAGAAGTTCATGCCTGAATCACTGGACAAGATCTGCTATTACAGCGCTCTTAAGGAGGAAAAGGGATACAGCTACGTTATAGAGATAGACGGCGGCGTCGGAGCAGGCAATGCCGCTGCAGTAAGAGAAGCAGGAACGGAACTTATAGTCGCAGGCTCAGCTGTTTTCGGAGCAAAGTACAGAGCTGATGCTGTCAGAGCGATCAAGGGAGGAAAATAAAAATGAGTATAAAGGGCAACATAATCATAGGTCAGTCGGGCGGTCCGACTGCAGTGATCAACTCAAGCCTCGCAGGAGCCATCACAGCTGCGAAGGATGCAGGTGTAAAGAAGATATACGGAATGCACTACGGTATAGAGGGCTTCCTCAACGAGAACATAATCGATCTCAGAAAACAGGTAAAAAATGAGCAGGACATATCTCTTCTGAAGAGGACACCGTCGGCCTTCCTGGGATCGTGCCGCTACAAACTGCCTAAGATCGAAGGCAATGAGGATGTATATGAAAAGATCTTCTCGATCATGGAGAAGTATGACATACAGTATTTCCTCTACAACGGCGGAAATGACTCCATGGATACGGTAAAGATGCTTTCGGACTACGCTGCGGCGCACAACAAGCCGCAGAGATTCATGGGCATACCTAAGACGATCGACAACGACCTGCCTGTGACAGATCACTGCCCGGGCTACGGATCAGCAGCGAAGTACATCGCTACATCGCTCAAGGAGATCGTTGTAGATAACGACTGCTACGGACCTTACAGGACTTCCGCAGTGATCGTAGAGATAATGGGACGCCACGCGGGATGGCTCACGGCAGCTGCCGCTCTGGGAAACAACGCGCCTGATCTGATCTATCTGCCTGAGGTGGACTTTGATCCGGATGACTTCGTAAAGCGCGTTGGACAGCTCGCAAAAGAGAAGAACTCGATCGTTATCGCTGTATCTGAAGGCGTCAAGCTTGCTGACGGACGTTTCGTATGTGAGCTCAGCGGAGGAAACGATAAACTCGACGCATTCGGGCACAAGCAGCTCTCCGGAGTAGGAGCATATCTCGCATCGCTCGTAACAGAGAAGACGGGCGTAAAGGCAAGGTCTATCGAATTCTCGACACTCCAGAGGTGCGCTTCACACGTAGTATCACGTACAGACGCTGATGAGGCGTTCAACGCAGGTTACCTTGCAGCGCAGAAAGCATTTGAGGGAAATACAGGTGAGATGATAACCATCAGGGTCGATTCGAGAAGACCATATCTCACTTCTTATGAAAGCTTTGATATCCACCAGATAGCGAACGTTGAGCGCAAGGTTCCTCTGGAATGGATCATCAACGACGGAACATATGTAAGCGATGAGTTTATAGAGTACGCGCGTCCGCTCATCATGGGCGAGATCGAGCCGTATTACTCAGAGGGCGTGCCTCAGCATCTCTCATTACAGGAATAGAAAACCTCGATTTGACATTAGGTGCGAGACTTGTTATCCTAACTATGTATTATGTCATACATAAGGGGAACGGACAGAGAGCAAATATAAAAGGAGAAAGTCTTCATGACACCAGCACCTACATATCTAAAAAGCTTAAAAAAGGAATCAGTAGTACAAAGCGTCATCAACCAGCTGACTGACGCCATCAGGAACGGAGACCTTAAGCCGGGAGACAAGATCCCGCCGGAACCGGAACTTGCCGATTCGCTCGGCGTTGCAAGGAGCAGCGTGCGTGAAGCCATCAAGATACTTGCTTATCTCGGTGTGCTCGAGAGCAAGCGCTCGGAAGGCACTTTCGTCTGCAACGGCTATAAGGAGAGTATGATCGACCCTATGATATACGGTATCATACTCAATCAGGACTCTTTCGATAACCTGATGGAACTCCGTGAAATGACGGAGGCAGGCATGATGAAGCTTGCTATAGACCATCATGATGAAGAGGAACTCGGTGAGCTTGAGGACCTGCTGGAAGAAATGAAAGAGGCTATAAACTCGGATGATCCTGTCAGCAGGTTCTTCGATGTGGATAACCGCTTCCATGACAAGATCGCTGAAATGGGCAAGAACCCGATGGCGGACAAGGTCAACAGAGTCGTGAGAACGCTGACGTACGCAATAAGATTCCGCACTGTATCCGATATGATAAACGGAGGAAAGACGGAAGAACTCATAAACGCTCACAGACTGCTTCTTGACGCGATCAGGGAGGGAGATAAACACAACCTGAGCAGCAAAGTCAGAGGCAGCTACTTTGAGGAGGAGCTCTCCGGCAAGTGAGGGCATAAATGAATACTGATATAAAGACTGTAGGAGTTCTGACAAGCGGCGGAGATGCGCCGGGGATGAATGCAGCCATCAGGGCCGTAGTCAGAAGAGGAATATTCAAGGGATTCAGGGTAAAAGGGATACGCAGAGGATATCTCGGACTTCTGAACGAGGAATTCGTTGACATGGGAATGGACTCGGTCAGCAATATTCTTGAACGGGGAGGCACCATACTCGAGACAGAGCGGTGTCCGGAGATGAAGCTCGATGAATACCAGCAGAAAGCCGCTGATATCTGCAGGAAGCACGGAATAGACGCACTTGTCGTGATCGGCGGGGACGGATCGTTCAGGGGAGCGCAAAGCCTTGCCCGCAAGGGCGTGAACGTGATCGGCATTCCGGGAACTATAGACGGAGATATCGGCTGTTCGGAATATACCATCGGCTTCGATACCGCAGTCAATACCGCGATGAGAGCCATTGACAACATAAGGGATACGGCTTCCTCTCACGAGAGGTGCTGCCTTATAGAAGTAATGGGACGCGACGCGGGATATATCGCGCTGTGGAGCGGCATAGCCGCGGGCGCTGAGCAGGTGCTGATCCCTGAGACGTACGACGGCGATGAAGAGAAAGTGATGAAAAAAGTCGCCGCGCACAGGGCAACAGGCAAGAACAACAATATCCTCATCAATGCTGAAGGAGTCGGCCGCGCGGAAGAGATAGCCGCAAAGCTGGAGAAGGCCGGAGGCATACGTGTGCGTACTACGACCCTCAGTTATATACAGCGCGGGGGCAACCCGACCTGCCGCGACAGAGTATACGCCTCGATCATGGGAGCGAAGGCTATCGATATTCTGGCTGAAGGCGCAAGGAACCGGGTGGTCGTATACAGAAACGGTATCTTCACCGACTACGACATAGATGAAGCGCTGACCATGGAGTCAACGATGAAGGATACAGAGGAGTATATCATCGATATGCTCGAATCACTAACACGCTAAGTAAACTGATTGGAGGACGAAAGCAATGAAAATCGTAGTAGGCAGCGACCACGCGGCATATGAACTCAAGGAAGCGATCAAGGAAAAGCTCATTGGTGAAGGCCATGAGGTAATAGATGTAGGATGCGATTCAACTGAGTCCGTAGATTATCCGAAGTACGGACACGCAGTAGGACGCGCTGTGGCGTCCGGCGAGGCCGAGCGCGGCATCGCCGTGTGCGGCTCGGGAATCGGCATCAGCATCGCATGCAACAAAGTGCCTGGCATCAGAGCCGCACTCTGCACATCCGTAGAGATGGCAGAGATGTGCAGACGCCACAACAACGCAAACGTAGTATGCATGGGCGCACGCATGATCAGCCAGGAGCTCGCCTTCGACATCATCGATACATGGATGACAACGGATTTCGAGGCAGGCAAACATTTACGCAGAATAAACGAGATCGAAGACATCTGGTTCTAAAAGGACCGCAGGCTTCGGCAAATTACAAAAGACTGCTGGCCATATCAGCCAACAGTTTTTTGATAGGAGGCAAACATATGAAGAAACCACTTATCGCAGTTACCCTTGGCGATCCCGCGGGCATAGGTCCCGAGATCGTAGTTAAGACAGTTGCAGATCCGGAGGTCTTTGAAAAGGCAAACTGCATAGTGATCGGTGATGCAGGGGTCACTGAACAGGCGGTAAGGATCGTTGGCGCAGATCTGAAGATAAACTGCGTAGAAGATCCGGCAGACGGCGACTACTCAGAAGGTGTGCTCAACCTGATCGACCTCAATAACATAGATATGGCCGGGTTCGAGTACGGCAAGGTAAGCGCCATGTGCGGGAGGGCGGCATATGAATACATCGAAAAAGGCATTCAGCTCACTATGGATGGAAAGGCCGATGCGATATCGACGGCGCCTATAAACAAGGAAGCCATCCGTGCCGCCGGTGTAGAATTTATCGGACATACCGAGATCTTCGCGGCGCTGACAAACACCAACGATCCGCTGACCATGTTCGAGACAAACGGAATGAGAATATTCTTCCTGACAAGGCATGTATCGCTGCGCGAAATGGTCGACATGATCACAAAGGAGCGTATAATCGACTACGTGGAAAGGTGCACGGAAGCTCTCGCAAGACTCGGCGTGACCGAGGGAACGATGGCTGTTGCGGGACTCAACCCGCACTCCGGAGAACACGGACTCTTCGGCTGGGAAGAAGTCAACGAGATCGCACCTGCAGTAGAAGAACTCAAAGCAAGAGGATATGATGTGGAAGGTCCTGTGTCTGCCGACTCGGTGTTCCATCAGGCAGCGCTCGGAAGGTACAACTCCGTCCTGTCGCTGTACCACGATCAGGGGCACATCGCAGCCAAGACTCTGGACTTTGACCGCACCATCGCGATCACAAACAGCATGCCTATACTGCGGACTTCCGTAGACCACGGAACAGCATTCGATATTGCCGGCACAGGCAACGCAAGCGCAGTCAGCATGATAGAATCGGTAAAGCTCGCGGCAAAATATGCACCGTATTTCACCAGATAAGAGATAAAATTGGGTTATTGGGGATAAAACATGCTTTTGATTTTCAGCAAAGTGCTGTCGGTATTCCTTTATATCGGGGTTGGCCTTGCCGCCAACAGGCTTAAAGTGCTTCCGGAAGAATCCGCGAAGTACTTTATCAGTTTTATTATGGGGATAACCGTACCTTGCCTGATGATAAGTTCCATAACGGGGCAGGACATCAACGGCGATATGTACAGGAACACCATTCTCACTCTGGCTCTGAGCGCTCTGATATACATTGTGACTGCGGCAGTGACGACCTTCATATCCGACAGGATATTTCCGCGGAAGGACCAGCAGGACCGGAATGTTCTGGCATCTGCAATGACAGGCTGCAATTCCGGGTTCATGGGACTTCCGGTTGCCAGCGCGGTGTTCGGGGAACTGGTTTTCTACTATCTGGTTATACAGACTATCGTAAATAATACATATCTGTTTGTGTTGAGCCTTGTGCAGCTCCATCACAGGGAAAGCGAAAAATCATCAAGGAAGCTGCGCGAAATATTAAAGCCTCTGGTGAATCCGACCTCTGCGGCCACCGTCGTCTCTATCGCGATGCTGTTCGCCGGACTTCACCTGCCGGAATATGTCATGGGAATAGTCGAACCACTGGGAGATATAACGATACCACTGTCCATGATACTGGTAGGGATCCAGCTTGGCGGATCGGACTTTAAAAGGCTGCTGTCGGATAAGGACCTTCTTATCACAGCTGCGGTGAAACTTGCAGTAATGCCTGCGATAGCATTGCTGATCCTTACACCTTTTCCGGTCGATCCGGTAGTAAAGCTTACGTCGCTGCTTGCAGTGTGCTTCCCGTCAGCGGTGATAGGTGTGGCTGTAGCTGCTCAGGAGAACAAAAACTCAAAACTCATGTCCGAAGCAGTAGCGATCAGCACTCTGCTGTCTGTCGTCACCCTGCCTGTGTGGATCATGATAATCAGCCGCCTGTACCTGTAAACACGGCTTGATCACTGTGCTTAACGGGTTTGACAGAGGCGGTCGGGAGTGGTATATTTTTTACGTCTGCGCAGCATAATTGCGCAACAATTATAGAAAGACATCTACTATAAGGAGAAAGAAGATGAGTTCACTTATCCCTGATAATGTAAGTAAGCACACCAACGTATACGACGTTCTCGTAGAGAGAGGACTTGTTGCACAGTGCACGAATCCGGAGAAGTTCAGAGAGCTGCTCGGAAATGAGAAGATCAAATTCTACATCGGATTCGACCCGACAGCAGACTGCCTGCACATCGGTCACTTCATCCCGATGATCAC
Source organism: Mogibacterium sp. (assembly GCA_017432075.1). Lineage (GTDB taxonomy): Bacteria > Bacillota > Clostridia > Peptostreptococcales > Anaerovoracaceae > Crickella. The sequence continues at coordinate 9,865 of JAFRJV010000080.1, forward strand.
AATGATGTACATGCAGAAGTACGGCCATACTCCGGTATTCCTGCTGGGCGGCGGTACAGGAGAGATCGGCGACCCTTCGGGCAAGGCCGACATGCGTCAGGTAATGACCATCGATACGATTGATGAGAACTGCAGACAGTTCAAGAAGCTCTTCGACAAGTACATCGACTTTGACGATGAGTGGAAGTACGAGGGCAACGAGGGTGTATACCATCCGGGACATCAGAACAGGGAGCCTATTCCGGGCAAAGCCGTTAGCGTAAACAACGCTGAGTGGATCAGACCGTGCAAGTTCACTGAGTTTGCAAGATACATCGGCTCGCAGTTCAACGTAAACACAATGCTGCGCGCTGACTGCTTCAAGACCCGTATGGAAAGGGACACAGGACTCACTTTCTTCGAGTTCTCATACATGCTCCTTCAGAGCTATGACTTCTATGTAATGCACAGAGACTTCGGCCTGATGGCACAGCTGGGCGGAAACGACCAGTGGTCCAACATCATCGGCGGCGTCGACCTCACAAGAAAGCTGTGCGGTGACGAAGTATTCGGACTGACAGTTTCGCTGCTCCTCAAGAGCGACGGACAGAAGATGGGCAAGACTGTCGGCGGAGCTCTCTGGCTTGACGAGAGAAAGACCCCGGTTTACGACTTCTTCCAGTACTGGAGAAACGTTGACGACGCAGACGTCAACACATGCCTCCGCATGCTGACATTCCTTCCTATGGAGGAGGTCAACAGACTCTCCGCCCTCGAAGGCGCAGAGATCAACAAGGCTAAGGAGATCCTCGCATTCGAAGTCACCAAGCTGGTACACGGTGAGGAGAAGGCTCAGAAGGCTCTCGAAGCAAGCCGTGCGGTATTCGCAGGCGGCGGAGTTTCTGACAACATGCCTACAAAGGCATTCGACGCTTCCCTCTTTGCAGGCGACGGAATGGGCCTTGCGGCACTCCTGAAGGAAGCAGGACTCGAACCATCGACATCCGAAGCTTACAGAACAATCCAGGGCGGCGGCGCAAGGATCAATGGCCAGCAGATCACCGACAAGAGATACTCAGTGACAGAAGCTGACTTCAAGGACGGCGAGCTCATCCTCCAGAAGGGTAAGAAGAAATTCATGAAGATCACACTCGGATAATCCGGGAAATAACATAAGGGAGCAGGCACAGGTCTGCTCCCTTTTATATAGCCCTTTTTTAGTTATTGACCTGAAGGCCCCGTCTCCTAAAGCGCACCGGAAATCTTTTTAAAATCGATCGTGCACTTCCCGTCAGATATACGGACCGGGATCTCATCGTCAAAGCTGTAAGTGACGGGGAGCTTATCCTCTTCGAAGAAGAAAACAAGAACGTTTTCTTTTGCAGGATCTACTATCCAGTATTCTCGCACGCCTGCCATTTCGTAGTAACGGGTCTTGACTATGAAATCCTTTCGTCTGGTCGACGGAGACAGAATTTCCACTGTCAGCTCCGGAGCACCGTCATAGTAATCCTCAAGATCTTTGGATTTATCGCACGTGATGAGAATGTCCGGCTGCTCCATGTGCCTGTCATCATCAAAAAGTCTGACATCGCGCGGAGCAACGGTAACAAGGCAATCTGAACCACACTCCTTTGTGCATCTGTCGAATTCCATAGCCAGCTGAAACAATATCCTCTGATGCTTCAGCTTTGGGGCTGTCATGTCATAGATCACGCCATCTATCAGCTCGACCCTGATCTCATCAGGCAGTGCCCGTATGTCCTGTACCGTGTAATGCCCCTGCCTTGGCCAGCGGGAATTGGTATCCGCCTGGAACTGCCTTTCATATTCGACTGAATATTCAGCAGCCTCTTCCTGCACGACATAAGTCGCTAAATCATAGTTGTATTCCGAAAGGACTTTTGTCAGCGCAAGCAGAGTATCATATCGTGGATGTCTGGTGGCTCCACAGAAGACCTTCTGCACCGTGCTCAGAGGCACGCCGCTCTTCTCTGCGATCATCTCGTTAGTGTAGCCCAATTCTTTCTTACGCTCTTTTAGTTGTCTGATGCTCATCATAACTATTCACCGTCCCTCATCTTATATCCAAATTATGCAATTAAACGGCAATGGTTTCAAGGATAAATATCCGCAAAAATTGCCATATAATAGCCAAATGTTCAGAAGCATACTATGAGGCCTGCTGTTTGTTGTACAATTAATCGGAAGCAGATGAGTTCAGGGAGGCGGATTTGAACAATACAAAATTCACTATGAATGCATTGCTTGTGATAGTGACCGTATTCTCAGCGATAGGGCTGCTTTTTACTGTGGGGATCTATGATATGGGCCGGCACGTTTACCTCATCTCCGATTATCAGGAGATAAAAGGCACGGACCTTTCCATAAGGTACAGCACGAAAGCTCCGAGCGGCATCTACCGCGGCAGCAGATACGACGATGAACTTGTTCTAGAAGGAGACTTCGGATGTGACAAAGGAACCACCTTCAGCGAGGGGCGTCTTTATCTGAACGAATACAGATATACCGATACAGGTATAACCCTTTGCGATGCGGTCTGTGTCGACACGGGCAGTTTCGAGAAGAAGGTGATAATGAAGAACGCCATGCTGCGCGGCCACTGTGCATCGGGCGAACTGGTTTGCCTGGGAGACTGCATGCTGCAGTCGAATATGCCTGACACCAATTCCCTGTGCAGGCTCTACGCCATGACGTCTTCGAAGCTGGATCCCGCGTCAGAAAACGCCACAGTATTGTTCATAGATCCCGCAAGCGGAGAGATCGTATATACTGCAGAAGACGCCGGTTCTTCAGGTGAGGACTTCGATGAACGCTGGCTTTCGCGTACTCTTGAGGAGGTGCGGAAGTGAAAGGAGTCAAATTCGGCATCGACATAAGAAGACAGCTTACAGGTGCGGACTTATACGTGCGCATATTTCAGATATGCTCGCTCCTTCCGCTCCCATACATATTCCTGGCGACGGCCCATCCGGCTATACTCAGCACGCGCAACCTGTTCTCAGTGCTGTTCGACATAGGAATATCCTCCATTCCGCGACTTGAAGCTTATGCCCTCTCATGCCTGTACAGGCTGACATCAAGCGAGGTGGTTGTCTATTTCGTTGTTCTCGCGATTGCTTTGGCTTTGGGATTCATCTCAAGCCGGGTGCTGCGGGGAAATCCCGAAGCATCGGTACGCTTTCACAAAGCAGCAGAAGTGTTAATCACTCTGGATCTGGCGATACGCATCATACCGGTGAAAGCCAACATTGCATTCGGCATCCCGGCAGCCGCCATTGGCCTCGCGATCAGGGCAGCGTGCCTGTATCTGGTGATCCGCGACCTGAAAGCCTGCGATCTTAAAACTCACGGTCACAAGCCCCGCGACTTCAAAACCACGAAATAAAAGGAACTTCCTGCCTTGGGTGATTCACCTCTACTAACGAAGGTCCCCAAAAGGAGTTTTGAAAAATCTTCTACATAGAGATGCTTTTACGGGCTTTTCATGTAGAAAAAAGCGCCTGGCTCACGGCTATACATTTGTATACATTGCCAAGATGAACAAATCATTGAATAATAAGCAATATGAGTTAACGAATAACATCTGAATAATTCCGTTCAGACTGAGAAATAAAGTAGAATCCACCTGAAAGAGTGAGTGTCACAGCATTAGCAATGGTTTTTCTGCATAAAATCCTGAAAATGGGGGTGTCATGTAGAAGCTTTTGAAAATTTCCTTTTACGGAAGCAAGGCGTGGAGTGAAATTATGCATAACCATTTGCTTGGGCGAATAACTATGCAATATAAGGCAATGAACCGGTCTCGGACTGGTTTTTGAAGAAAATACTTTAGAAAGTGAGTGGTGAATGAAGTATAGAGAACTCATAATAAAAGCAAAACGGAATGAATCGGAGACTGTGCAGGCTGCGCTTCTGGAAGCCGGCTTTGATTCCATGCAGATCGATGATCCGATGGATGCGGTCGACATCGCTGAGCATCAGGACCTGTACAAGTACGATTATATAAATGAAGAGATCACACGTGCAGCCGAGGAAGCTGAGGCGGGAGCTGATGCAATAACGATCACGCTTTACTTTACGGATGATGAAGAGGGGCAAGCCCTCCTGGCAGAAGCTGAAGAACTGCTGTCCGCAATGCCGGACGTTTCGTATCGGACTGCGGCCACCGGTGATGACAGCGAGTGGCTGTATAAGTGGCAGGAGTACTTCAGGCCGACCAAGGTAGGTAAGCGTATAGTAGTCAAGCCGGGCTGGGAGGACTACGAAGCAGCCGAGGATGAGCTCGTGATCGAGATGGATCCGGGCATGGCGTTCGGAAGCGGTCTGCATGAGACGACATCGATGTGCATCAAAGCTCTTGAAAAAGATCTTGGTGACGGTTCGGAAAGAGCATACGACCCTTCCCGGTATCCTATAAAGGTCCTTGATGTAGGTACCGGAACCGGGATACTCGCCATGGCGGCAGTGCTGCTTGGAGCGGATGAAGCTCTCGGCATAGACATAGACGATGAGGCGGTGCGTGTAGCAAATGAGAATATCGTAAAGAACGGGCTTGAAGGAAGGATCAGCATCAGGCGCGGAAACCTGATGGATGGCATCGACTATGAGCCGGATATTATAGTCGCGAATCTTATGGCAGATCTCGTGATGATGCTTTCCCCTGCTGCGGCGGAACAGATGCGGCCGGGCGGTCTTTACATAACATCCGGAATACTTGATATCAAAGAAGAAACAGTAAAAAAGGCCATAGAGGATGCGGGCTTTGATATAATAGAGGTGCTTGCAGACGGAGAGTGGCGGGCGATAGTCGCAACAAGGAGGTAAATATAATAATGAAGGTACGTTCAAAAGCGGGACCGCTCCTTGCACCTGTACCATCGGTAATGGTGAGCTGCGGAAGCATGGAGGAGCCGAACATCATAACGATTGCCTGGACGGGCATAATCAACTCGGATCCTCCAATGACATACATTTCCGTACAGCCTAAACGCTATTCTCACGACATCATAGAAAAGAGCGGAGAGTTTGTTATCAACCTGGTGCCGGCGAGCCTTGCAAAGGCGATGGACTTCTGCGGAGTACGCTCGGGCCGCGATGTTGACAAGTTCAGCTCTCAGGGACTGACGCGCGAGGAAGCGGAAACGGTATCCGCCCCGCTGATCGCAGAGTCCCCGGTCAACATAGAGTGCAAGGTGAAAGACATCGTAAGAATGCCTACGCATGATATGTTCATGGCGGAGATAACAGCTGTTCACATAGATGAAAAGTATGTGGACGAAAAAGGCGCCTACGACTTCGGTGCCATGGATCTTGTGGCGTTCAGCCACGGCAAATATTATAAGCTTTCTCCGGAGGAGTTCGGTACCTTCGGGTACAGTGTGATGAAACCTAAAACGCTGAAGCGCAGGAATGCGGAAAAAGCAAGGCGCAAAAGAAGAAAACAATAGATGGAGGATGATATGGTCAAGGAAGTATGTATGGAAAAGATGCTCAGCGACGCGACTGAGAATTTCACAACAGGCTTCATGTGCTCTGAGTCAGTACTTGAAGTACTCAACAGGCACTATGAACTCGGCATAGGCGAAGAAGCGATCGCTCTTTCAACAGGATTCCCTTACGGATTCGGCGACGGCGGTAACGTATGCGGAGCTGTGGCGGGAGCAACGATGTGCCTCGGTAAGGTGTTCGGCAGAACGGTCAAGGGCGATCCTGCATTCAAAAAATGCATCGATGTCGTAAGAGAGCTCAACGATGATGTTGCGAAAGAATACGTCAGTAGCATCTGCCCTGAACTGATCGCAAACTATGAATTTACCGATCCTAAGCGCAAGATCTACTGCACCGGAATTGTCCACGCATGCATCAGGTCGTTCGCTAAGATCATGGAGCGCGAGTGCGGTGTAGCGGTAAAGTAATACAGCTTGAAAAGCATTGAAAAATGCGTAAAAAGCGTTTACAATTTAACCACAAATATGACTATATTTCTTGTGTTTGCTATAAGGCAAGGAGGATATAAAACATGGATATGGAAACCATCATGAAGATGATGCTTCAGAGCGGAGCGCTTGATCAGGTAAGTGGAATGCTCGGCGTTGACGGCAAGAGTGCAGAGTCGGCAATCGAGTATGTTATGCCTATGCTCCTCAAGGGAATGCAGGGCCAGATGAAGAGTGAGGACACCAAGTACGGATTCCTCCAGGCGCTGAATGATCACAGCAAACAGGACACAAAAGACCTCAGGAAAGCTGTAAAGGACGCCGATGTAGATGACGGCGCAAAGATCGTGAGACACCTTCTCGGATCGCAGGAAGAAGAAGTTGCTGCAAAGGCTACAAAGAAGAGCGGTCTTGATACCAAGACGATCCTCAAGATCATGGCTATCCTTGCACCGATCCTCATGTCAAAGATGGGTCAGACTGCAAAGACACAGACCGCTACATCAAGCTCCGGCGATATGATGAAGGTAGTCGGCGGACTCCTCGACGGAGTTGATGCCAAGGACGTTGTTAACATCCTCGGAATGCTGATGAAGTAACATAGATTTATTATACTGATTTGAATGAAGGCCGACACATGAAGTGCCGGCCTTTGTTTCTGACAGACTGTTGAGATAGACCGAGATTGTTGGTAAAATTCAGATATGGATCAGGACAGAAGAGATGCCGCCGCATGGGCGAGGGAATGGCAGATAAAACAGAGGAACCGCAGGCTGCTGATGGTGCTTGGGGCTATTGCTTTGATTGCCTTGATTGGCTACATGATCAACTTTACGATCATACATGTGGAAAGGACCACCTTCCACTCCGCTGAGGAAATGCGGAAGGCCATGCAGGGCAGATTTGCCATTGAGCGCGACTACGAAGATATCATTATCGACGGCGACGACATCACACTTACCTATCTTTCTTACACACACTACAACAGGGATTACGCCGAGAGATACGGCTATAACTATGATGAGGAAGACTCGGTATACGAGGATACCATCATTAAATGGGACTACAGAAACGGCGTCATAAAGACGGGCTGGATGGGTGATATCATCGTCGACAAGGACGGAAACATAAGGCGCGGCGATTCATATTACGGAACGTTCTTCAGGACAGACAAGCCGCGTCCTGAGCCTATAGATCCTTCGACACTGAAACACCCTGAAGGCAGCATGAATGCTGACATCTCCTCTGAGGAAGAAGAAGCATTCGAAGAAATGCAGGAAGATCTCGAGTCGACGGAAGACGCCGCGGAAGATGCGGGAATAGAGAGTGAAAATGATGTGCAGGCTTAGAGTCATTAAAACCGACTGTACAGATCCTTATGTAAATCTTGCAGCAGAAGAGTATCTTACGATGAATGCCGAAGACGGCGTGATGACGTTGTTTCTCTGGCAGAACGCGCACACGGTAGTCATCGGCAAAAACCAGAATCCGTGGCGCGAATGCAATGTCGAAGCGATAAAGCGTGACGGCATTTATCTCGCACGCCGGATGTCTGGCGGCGGGGCGGTCTATCACGATCTGGGCAACCTCAACTTCACGTTCATCGCAAAAGACGGTCTTTTCGACATAGAAAGACAGACCGATGTGATACTCCTGGCATGCAGGCTGCTCGGGATCAACGCAGTAAAGACAGGCAGAAACGATCTCACGGTCACCGGTAAAAAGTTCTCGGGGCACGCGTACTTCTCGTCGCACGGATTCAATTACCACCACGGAACCATCATGATGGACGTGAAGGGAGACGACCTGTCGAAATACCTGAACGTATCGGCAGCGAAGCTGAAGTCTAAAGGAGTGGAGTCCGTAAGGTCGAGAGTTACGAACCTCAGAGAGCATGTGGACGGACCGCTGAGAGACGCAGATACAAAAGAACTCATACTTGCCATGCAGGATGCAATGGTGAGAGCGGCCTCGAGAGAGTACGGCTGCAAGGCCGAAGAAGAGGAACTTCCGGAAATACCGGAGGCACTGCTCAGCAAATACGCTTCCGAGGAATGGAGGCTCGGTACTAAGATACCATTTACAAAAAACATAGAGCACAGATTCGAATGGGGCGGAGTTGAGATCCAGCTCGAGATGAAGGGCGAGTACATCAGAAACTGCCGCATTTATTCGGACGCGCTCGAAACAGAGGTATTCGATGTGATCGAAGATCTTATCAGAGACTGCAGGTATGACGCCGGAGACATCCGCGGACTGAGCTCTGCGCTTCCGGAAGGCACATCTGCGACAGCACATGAGATATTGGGGCTTATAGCAAAGTCAATTTAATATATTAAATATAACTACAGAAAGGAATTTCGAAATGAGCGAATTCAATTATGATCTCCTTATCATCGGAGCAGGCCCGGGCGGCTATGAGGCTGCTTTCTATGCTGCAGAACTCGGAATGAAAGTTGCGATCGCAGAGAAGGACCGCTTAGGCGGAACATGCCTCAACAGAGGATGCATCCCTACAAAGGCACTCATGCATTCCTCGGACGTCTACAGAGACGCTGCTCACGGAGCAGAAGTCGGCGTAGAGGTTGAAGGCCTTCACGCAAACCGCCAGAGAATCGGCGAGCGCAAGGACGAGGTGCTCGACACACTCAGAAACGGTATCGCCGGCCTCATCAAGAAGAAAAAGATCGACCTGATCGAGGGTGAGGCTAAGGTAGTTGCTCCGCATCGCGTTGTGATCAACGGCGAGGAGTATACCGCAGAAAACATCATGGTAGCTACGGGCTCAAAGCCTTTCATGCCACCTATCCCAGGATACGATCTGCCGGGAGTTGTTGACAGTACGGAACTGCTCGACATGGGCGCAGAAGAGATCCCTGAGTTCGTCATCATCGGCGGCGGAGTCATCGGAATCGAGTTCGCTACGATCTATGCTGACCTCGGCGATCACGTTACAGTCATCGAGGGAATGGACAGACTGCTCCCTATCATCGACAAAGAGATCGGCCGCAGCATCAAGATGACCCTCGAGAAGAAGGGCGTTGACGTACACGTCGCATCCCCTGTACAGAAGATCGAAAAGGACGGCGACAAGCTGGTAGTAACCCTCAAGAACAAGAAGGGCGAGGAGATCCAGGTAAAGGCAGACAAGGTGCTGATGTGCGTAGGCAGAAGGCCGAACACAGCAGGAGTATTCAGCGAAGAGCTGCTCAAGGAGTATCCTGACCTTCAGGACGGCAAGGGCTTTATCAAGGTTGACGAGAACTATAAGACACCTGTCGAGAGCGTATACGCGATCGGCGACTGCATCGGAGGCATCCAGCTGGCTCATACTGCATCGGCAGAGGGCCGCAACGCAGTAGCTCTGATCAACGGCTGCCAGGCCACCATCAACATGGGAACAGTTCCAAGCTGCATCTACACAGATCCTGAGATCGCGGTAGTAGGAATGACTGCTGATGAGGCGAAGGAAGCAGGTATCGAAGTCATCACAAAGAAGTACCCGATGTCCGCAAACGGCAAGACCATCATCGCCGGACTCGACAGAGGCTTTGTAAAGCTGGTTGCAAGAGCTGACGACCACAAGATCATCGGCGCTCACCTGCTCTGCGGCAGAGCTTCCGACCTTATCGGCGAGCTTGCAGTAGCTATCGGCCGCGGAATGATGCTCGAAGAAGTAGCGAACATCATCCATCCGCATCCGTCGTTCGCAGAGGCTATAATGGAGGCCGCGCGCCTGTAGTAAACGGACAGCTTAGATTTGCGCAGGACTTTGTCAGCGCCCATCCTCACGTGCTCACGTACATCAGGTACGTTCCGCGCGCTCGGATGGGCGCTTTCGCGTCCTGCAACAAATCTAAGCTGTCCGGAAAATAAAAAAGAGATCTGCTTTCGCAGATCTCTTTTTATTGCTTTTGATTCGACTATTCGAATGTGAAACGCAGATGAGGATCTCTTGCCGCCTTTGTATCGTCGAGTCTCAGTACCGGTGTTGTCTGAGGTGCCATCTGTACGCTTTCCGGAGCATTGAAGATTCTCTCGTAGATCTCGCGGAATGCTGTGATAGCCTCGTCGAGTGTCTCCTTCGTCTCTGTCTCTGTAGGCTCGATCATCAGAGCTTCGTGGACGATCAGAGGGAAGTAGATTGTAGGCGGATGGATGCCGTAGTCGAGGAGTGCCTTGGCTACGTCCAGAGCCGAAACGTGAGTCTTTCTGTAGATCGGATCGAGGCCGATTACGAACTCGTGCATGCAGGTAGTATCGAATGCGATCGGATAGAGATCTTTCAGTTTCTCCTGCATGTAGTTTGCGTTCAGTACAGCGTTCTGAGCAAGTGTGTACACTTCCTTGCCGATCGTCAGCAGGTATGTGTAAGCCTTGACCATTACGAGGAAGTTGCCGTAGAAGCCTGTCAGGTTACCGATGGACTTCTCAGCTCTCTCGTAGTTCTCGCCGTCCTTGCAGACCAGACCAGGTGCGAATGGAGCAAGGAAGTCCTTGTATGCGCAAGGGCCGCTTCCCGGACCGCCGCCGCCGTGAGGTGTCGAGAATGTCTTGTGCAGGTTCATATGGATTACGTCGAATCCGATGTCTGCCGGACGTACGATACCGATTACAGCGTTGAGGTTAGCTCCGTCATAGTAGCAGAGTCCGCCTGCCTCATGGACGAGTCTTGTGATCTCCATGATGTTAGGGTCGAAGAGACC
>JAFRJV010000081.1 GCA_017432075.1 Mogibacterium sp.
ATTCCGGCTCAGACTGGGACAGCGGCTCGGATTGGAACAGCGGGACCGACTGGGACAGTGACTGGTGATTTGCAGGACATATAATGAGAAAAGGGGGTGTGACAAAAGTCACGCCCCCGAATAATTAGGATAAGAGAAAAAGACGGCGTCGTCCCGGAAGGGTCGACGCCGATCTTTATGGTAAAATTTAAAGTGCCATGATAAATTTTCCCATAACTGATATTAGCCCAACCCAAGGTATAATTCCAGCGTTTCTTACAGATTTTCTTAATATCTGTGATCCGGTGGTAGTATTCGACGAGATCATGAAAGGGATCGAGATAGAGAAGTATCTCAGGCCGATAGAAAACAGGATCGGCCGTCCGAGATACAATCCGGTTCGGATACTAAAGACGATACTGTTTGGGTTCATGGACGGAGGCTATGCCTCACTGAGAGAACTGGAAGACAGATGCAGGTATGACATCAGATACAAATACCTGATGGAACAGGAGATCCCGAGCTACAGGACATTCGGACACTTCATAAAAGACTATCTGGAAGACAACGTGGAAGAATTGTTCCTAATGATCAACAAGGAACTGTTCGAGAGAGACGGAGTGGATCTGGAGCACCTGTATATAGACGGCAGCAAATATGAGGCGAACGCCAATAAATACAGCTGGGTATGGAAGAAAGCCAGCGAGAAATCCCGTTACAAGCTGTACGGCAAGATAACAGAGTTGCTGGAGCAGATGAACCTGGAGCTGCAGTGTTACGGACTTGAGATCAAGACAAACACCGAGTATGTTCCCGAATACCTGGAACAGATACTGCAGCAATACAGAAGAGTCCTCGGGATAGATCCTGAGAAGATTCATCGAGGAAGAGGACATCACAAGACAGCTCAACAGCGTAATTATGAGGAACTGAGAAAGTATACCGATAAGCTGCGCACATACACAGAACAGCTCAGGATCTGCGGAGACAAGAGGAACAGTTACTCCAAAACAGACCATGACGCGACATTCATGAGGATGAAACGCGATTACATGGGAAACGATCAGCTTCTTCCTGCATACAATGTCCAGATCGGTGTGGCAGATGAGTATATCGCGGTGATGGATGTACAGCAGTACAGATCGGATATGGACTGTTTCGTTCCACTGGTAGAGAAGTTCCACAGGTATTACGGACACTATCCGAGATATCCGGTAGCTGATGCGGGCTACGGCTCATACAACAACTATCTCTACTGCCAGGAGCACGGCATGGAGAAATATATGAAATTCCCGATGTACAAGAAGGAAACGACAGACGGGAAGTACCGCGATGACCCATACAGAGTCGATAACTTCCCGATAGATGATGAGGGAAACAAGATCTGTCCGAACGGGAAGAAGATGGTGTTCTCACACAGGGAGAACGTAAGAGGCAACCAATACGGACGACAGAATGAAGTCTACAGGTGCGAAGACTGCAGCAACTGTGCACACGCGGACAAATGCAAGAGGACTGATAAAGACCGAATGATCAGGGTCAATGAAGAACTTACTTCGATGCATCGAGAAGTTCTCAACAATCTTGA
>JAFRJV010000082.1 GCA_017432075.1 Mogibacterium sp.
GCCTTCATATCCAGTTTCTGTCCGTAGGGCCACGATTTCGCTATTGCTTCTTCTCGCCTGCACCTCACGGTACAGACCTTGCAAGTCGCTATGGGGTTCGTCGGCAACTACGCCCCTTGTGGACTTTCACCACAGACTGACAGCATGCCCGTCATACAGCAAAAGGCCGGGACAAGCCCGGCCTTGTTTTGCTGTTCCTATCGCACCATGTGCCTCAGAAAAGTCTCAGATCACTCTCAGACTATGCTGCAGGCTGTGCGTACTGCAGGAAGTAGTAGCCCATCGGAGTGTATCCGATGTTCTTCATTGTCTTGTTGCAGTACATGTTGGTGTAGTAGTAAACAGGAAGTACAGGGAATCCGCCTTCTCCGAACAGAGCCTCTTCTGCTTCGTAGAGAGCCTTGTCACGCTCAGGACCTGCAGCAGTTGCCTTTGCAGTCTTGATAGCAGCGTCGAAGTCAGGATCGCTGTAGAGACCATAGTTGTAGGAGTTTCCTGTTACCATCAGCTCGAGGTAAGTGATAGGGTCATTGTAGTCTGCGATCCAGCCGAGACGTGCAACGCCGAACTTATGCTCGCCGAGTCCGTTGGTATAAGTGTTCCACTCCTGGTTCTCCAGTGTGATATTGATTCCGAGAACATTGCTCCAGTCCTGTCCGCAAGCTTCTGCGATAGCCTTGTGAGCATCATCTGTGTTGAAGTTGTAGACGATAGTTGTGCTTGGATCCCATGCACCGTCAGCAACAGCCTCATCATAGAGCTTCTTTGCGAGCTCGCACTTACCTTCGTAAGTTGTGAGGTCAGCATCAGGATACTGCTTCGAAAGCCATGAATACATAGCACCAAGTTCTGATGAACCGAATGCGAAGTCAGCGCCTGTGGAGTCAAGGATTCCGGAAGCTACAAATCCTGTAGCAGGAGTCTGTCCACCCTGAGCTACGTTGTTTACGATGTTGTCTCTGTCTACGCTGAGTACCATAGCAGCTCTGACTCTCCAATCCTGGATCTTGTCGCAGTTGAGGTAGAGGAAGTATGTACCAACGTATGGATCGATGAAGCAGTCACCGGAATCCTGCAGGGATGAGATCATGTCTGTCGGGAACGACTCGATGAATGCCCACTCGCCTGACTGATAAGCGGAAAGGATAGCTGTCTCGTCAGCGGACAGGTACCAGTCGATCTCGCTCGGTCCGAGGTTAGCTGCATCATAGTACTGATCGTTCGGAACCATCTTGATCACGGAGTCGTGAGTCCACTCGGAGAGCTTGTAAGGTCCGTTGCAAACGATCTTTTCAGGTGTTGCCCAGTCATCATTGCCTTCAACAACATCCTGTCTGAGCGGCATGAGCGAAGCAAATGCACAGAGCTCGAGGAAGTAAGGAGTATCCTGGCAGAGTGTGATCTCAAGGGTCGAATCATCAACAGCCTTGATAGCGAGTTCGCTAGGGTCCTTCTCTCCTGCCTGGATCTCAGCAGCATTTACAACAATGCCGTCGAGGAAGTATCCATAGTCAGATGCTGTGTTAGGATCAACCAGTCTCTGCCATGAATATACCCAGTCCTGAGCCTTTACAGGCTCACCGTCAGACCACTTTGCATCTTCTCTGATCTTGAACGTATAAACGAGTCCGTCATCAGATACTTCATAGCTTGCGGCCTGACCTAAGTCAACCTTGGTCATCATCACGTTTCCGCTCTCGTCAGCCTTCTCGTCTGTCGGAACATACTTCATGAGGTTCTCAAACATATGGTTTACATATGTGGAACCGTCAACGGAACTGATGAGGCCCGGGTCGATGGTTTCAGGTTCAGAGGCGATACATGCTGTTGCAACAAAGTCTTCGCCGCCGGCACTGCTTCCACCGCCTCCGCATGCTGTGAATGCGAACACCATAGCAAGACAGAGGATCAGAGTTAGAAATTTCTTCATAAAAATTTTCCTCCTTCAATAACTTATACAGTACTGTATTTTATTAAAGTAACTTAGTGTTACATTTAATAACTTATTTAATGCGCTGCTACCTATCCAGCAAATGGCATGCCGCAAAATGACCGCCGCCGTGATCTTTGAATACAGGAACTTCCTGCTTGCAGCGCTCGCTTGCGTACGGGCACCTTGTGTGGAACTTGCATCCCGAAGGCGGATTGATCGGACTCGGGATATCTCCCTCGAGTATCATCCTCTCCCTCGCGCGCGTAACCACAGGATCAGGGATAGGTACCGCACTCATCAATGTTTTAGTATACGGATGTATCGGGTTTCTGTAAAGCTCATATGACTCTGCAAGCTCTACCAGATTTCCGAGGTACATTACGCCGATACGGTTGGAGATATGGCGTACTACTGAAATATCGTGAGCGATGAAAAGGTATGTCAGTCCCAGTTCATCCTGGAGGTCTTCCAGCATGTTTACTACCTGTGACTGGATGGATACGTCGAGAGCCGAGATAGGCTCGTCGCATACGATAAACTCAGGCTCTACTGCCAGAGCTCTCGCAATTCCGATCCTCTGCTGCTGTCCGCCGGAGAACTCATGAGGGAAACGGTTGGAATGCTCGGTATTGAGTCCTACCTCTTCAAGAAGCTGATTGATTCTGGCTTCTCTTTCTCCCTTTCCGGTATACAGCTTATGGATATCAAGCGCTTCGCCTACGATCTCTCCGACCGTCATACGAGGGTCGAGGGATGCTGAAGGATCCTGGAAGATGATCTGCATTTTGCGTCTGTATGGGAGCATCTTCTCTGCGATATTCTGCTCTGAATCATATATCGGCTTTCCATCGTAGATTATGGATCCGGATGTAGGCTCGTAAAGTCTGATTATAGTACGTCCAAGTGTGGTCTTTCCGCAGCCGGATTCTCCTACGAGTCCGAGGGTCTCGCCTTTGAAGATGTCCATGCTGACACCGTCAACAGCTTTGACCGTCAAGTGATTCCTGAATCCGCCCTTCTTGACTGTAAAGTGCTTCTTTAAGTCTTTAATTTCCAGGAGTTTAGTCTGTTCTGCCATTATTTACTTACCTCCTGTTTATTCTCTTTTCCCATAAAATGCAGCCAGCATGCAGAGATGTGACCGTCTCCCAGATCCGCATAAGGCGGCTCCTTGGTGAGGCAAATCTTCATGCAGTGCTTGCATCTCGGGCCGAAGTGGCAACCCTGAGGCGGGTTCAGCAGGTCGACTGGTGTTCCTTCTATAGGGATCAGTCTCTCGTGCTGATCAGCATCGAGTCTAGGCATCGACTCCAGCAGGCCCATAGTATACGGATGGCCCGGTCTGTAAAAGATGTCCTCGTCTGTGCCCTGCTCCACTATCTTACCGGCATACATTACAGATACTCTGTCACACATCTCAGCTACTACACCGAGGTTATGTGTTATGAAAATGATAGCAGTACCTACCTTCTTCTGGATACTCTTCATGAGATCGAGTATCTGAGCCTGTATGGTCACATCAAGAGCTGTTGTAGGCTCATCAGCGATCAACAGCTTAGGCTCGCATATGAGTGCCATCGCTATCATGGCGCGCTGGCGCATTCCGCCTGAGAACTCGTGCGGATACTGATCCATGCGCCGCTCCGGATTGTTGACTCCTACCAGCTCGAGCATCTCAACGGCACGAGCTCTTGCCTTTTCTTTCGGATAATCCTTATCGTGGCAGGTAATAGCCTCCATCAGCTGATTCCCGATGGTATATACCGGATTAAGGCAGGTCATAGGATTCTGGAAGATCATGCTTGCCTTGTTGCCTCTGAAGTCTCTCATCTGCTCTTCATCATAGGCCAGGAGATCTTCTCCGTCAAAGGTGATCGATCCGCCTACGACTTTACCCGGGCTCTGGAGGAGTCCCATGATCGAATAAGCTTCGACTGACTTTCCTGAACCGGATTCACCTACGACACCCATTACCTCATGCTCCTTGAGGGTATAGTTGATGCCGTCAACGGCCTTTACCTCGCCTGCAGGAGTGAAGAATGATACCTTCAGGTCTTTTACTTCAAGCAGTGTTTTTCTTTCTTCTGACATCGTTCCACCTCCTACTTCTTAAGACGCGGGTCGAGAGCGTCTCTCAGTCCGTCGCCGACCAGGTTCAGGGTAAGAACTATTATTGTAAGGATCGCGCCCGGGAACAACAGTCTGTAAGGGAAGATGGTGATCGTTCCCAGTGCGTCCGAACAGAGCGATCCGAGTGAAGCCATCGGTGCCGAAACTCCAAGTCCCAGGAAGGACAGGAAGGATTCGAGGAAGATAGCTGAAGGGATCTGCAGGCAGGTCGTGATAACGAGCTGGCCTACGCAGTTAGGCAGCAGATGCCTTCTTATTATTCTGCCGTTTGAAGCTCCGAGAGCTGTAGCAGCGGTAACGTATTCCTGCTTCTTCAGCATGAGTACCTGTCCGCGTACGATACGCGACATTGTGACCCAGTAAAGAAGAGCGAATGTGATGAAGATACTGACGATTCCGGCACCAAGCGTGGACAGCGCGTTTGCGAACCACGAGTTGGATGCGTCGAACCATTTCTGAAGCGGATCCTTCAGAACGACCTGAAGCAGCAGAACGAGCAGTATCTCAGGTACAGAGTAAATGAGCTCTACTATTCTCATCATGACAAAGTCGACGACTCCGCCGCAAAGTCCGGAAATAGCTCCGTATATGGAACCGATCACCAGAACGATGAGTGCAGCTACGATTCCGATTATGATGGATACTCTCGCTCCGTACATAGTCCTCGCCAGCAGGTCACGGCCCTGAGAGTCTGTACCTACCATGTGAGGGAATACCTTTTTTGCAATTGTAAGCTCTTTTGCTCCATCAGCGACTTCGCTTGTAAAAGAGAGAGGTGTCGATCTCTTGATCTCACCGTTCATGATGTGAACTTCTCTTACAGTCGAAAGCTCGCCGTCCTTGAGGATGATAACGGAATCCGACAGCTTCTTGTCAAGATTGAAGCAGTAAGTATTCCCTTTAAATTTGAAATAATAGTCGCCCGCATCGAGACCTGTGGAAGAGCCAGGCTGGAGGGCTGTTGCAAACATGCAGTCCACTTTATCCTCAATGCTCTTGATCTTGGCTTCCTGATCTGAATACTCGAACGGACCAAGTTTCTGCGAGCTTCTGTACTGATTTGCGTAGTCATAAGGAATAAGCGACGGTCCCAGGAATGCAAAGAGCAGCACAATGATGAAGATACCGAGAGCTACCATTGAAACGGTATTGTTTTTGAATCTTCTGGCTGCATCTCTCCAGTAGGAGACGCTCTTTCTTACTTCTACCATGCTCTCCTTCTCTGCTTCCGTTGCCGGCTCAAAGTCGGAGGCACTGATATTATAGTCAGCCCAGACTTTATCAGGATTAACCTGGAACGGGCTGAATTCTTTGAATGCCTGTTTCATGATTCCTCCTTATTCGTCTGTTGAGCTGAGCGTGATCCTAGGGTCGATGACCTTATATACGATATCCACTACCAGGTTCATTCCGATAACCAGGATGGATACTACAAAGGTGGTAGCCATGATCACGGTGTAGTCACGGTTGATGACGCTCTCTACGAAATATTTGCCGAGTCCCGGGATAGAGAATGTAGTCTCTACAACGAACGAACCGGTGATGATGAATGCGATCAGCGGTCCGAGGAATGTGACTACAGGGATCAGAGAATTTCTGAGAGCATGCTTGAGTACGATCCATTTGTTCTTGACACCCTTTGCCCTTGCGGTACGGATATAGTCCTGATTGATCGCGTCAAGCATGGAAGTCCTTGTCAGCTTGGCGATATAGCATACGTCATAGAACGAAAGCGATATTACCGGCATGATATAAGCCTTCCAGTTCGTAAGGCTTCCCGAAAGTACAGGAAGCAGCTGAGCCTTTACTCCTAAATAGATCAGCAGTGTAGCGGCAAGCACGAATGTCGGGATGGCTACTCCGACTGTAGTAAGCACCCTGAGCAGTCCGTCCACCCAGGTACCTCGTTTGTACGCCGCCAGACACCCAAGCGGTATGCCCAGGACCACTGCGACAAGAACGGCAAGCAGGCCCAGTCTCATGGACAGTCCGAATTTACCCTGTCTGAAAAGAATATCCTTAACAGGGGTTCCTTCCTGCATCTTCAGGGAAACACCCAGGTCACCTTTACAATAGTTCACCAGATAATTTTTGAGCTGAACTACGAGCGGTTTGTCAAGACCGTATTTCTGGTTTGCCAGTTCTATCTGCTGAGGAGTGGACTTCTCAGTCAGGAACGGGCTTCCGGGAATGGTGTTCATCAGGAAGAAAGTGATCGTCATGATAAGGAGCAGAGTTGCTACTGCTGCTGCCAGCCGCTTAGCTATGTAAATAAGCAAATTATCACGTCCTTTCTCGTGGTATAGTGTCTCATATTATATGGCACTAGCGTATTTTATCACATTTTCATCACAATTGGAAAAAAAAGAGCGCCAAATGCGCTCCTTTTTTATCATTCTTACATTATTTAAAGAAACCTGTTACAGCACACTGCTGATTGCCTTAAAGAACAGTTCGGCGATCTGCCTGTGTCCTTCTTCCGTAAGGTGCTCACAGTCAGGCGAAACCTCTATGCCCCTGGTTGCATCGGCAAACCTGACACAGTGGCGCTCAGCTATTTCTCTGTACAGCGGGCCGATGTCGAAAGAATTCTTTACCGATGCAGGAGTAAGCCCGTCTGCAAACGGCGATTTTTCCACGTCTCCCTGTATGGCTGCAGGCGCGGCAATGATCATCTCCGGAACATAACCCTGCAGAGCCGGCGTTTCCTTCTCGGCCAGATTCACCAGCGATTCCATCCCGTCCGCGATATCTTCTGCCGAAAGACCGAGTTCTGCATTGCAGTCATTGGTACCCAGCATTATGATCACGTAATCTACCGGCTTGTGAGTTCCCAGGCACGCTGCAAAACTGCTCATGCCGTTTTTCCATATCGCTCCGGGTCTGTCAAATGCAGTCGTCCTGCCGTTCAGGCCTTCTGAGATCACCTCATATCTGCTTCCCAGCTTCTCTGCAAGAAGAGTTGTCCAGCGCTTCTCATACGGATATCTTCCGTGAGTAAACGGGTCATATCCGTATGTATTGGAATCGCCGTAACAAAGCACCGTGATCCTGTCGTGCGTTGCATCCTTGGTCAATGCCTTCTCAAGATCGGCAGCAAGCTGATCATGATCCCTGAAGACTATTCCCTTCATGCCGAGTTTCTTTCCGACGGCAATGTTCTCTCCGTGATCGTCGATGAAAAGGCACTCCTCAGGGACAAGCCCGTATTTTTCAAAGAGTATCCTGTAGATCTCCGCATCAGGTTTTATCTCATGCACATCGCAGGACCATACCCCGCCGTCCATGTGGGATACAAAGCCGAATGCATCTTTATTTGAGGCCTTGACATGTTCAGACATGTTTGAAAGAAAATATACCCCGTAGCCCATTTCCTTCAGCGAATCTATAAGCGGAACCGGCCAGTCGAGTTTAGTGACGCACTCGCCGATACGATCGAATGCTTCTTTTATCTCATCGCGAAGATCAGGATCTGCACTGTAGAAGAGCTCAAGTATCTCATCCACACTGAGTCTCGCTATGTCGAGCTCCTGCCAGTATCCTGTCCCGAATACAGCTTCTGCGATGCGCACGGCCTTCTCCTTGCCGAAGAGCGATGTAAGATAGTCCATCGCATCGAATCCTATGAGTACGTTTCCTATGTCAAAAACTATGTTGCGGATCATCTCGGCGCTCCGTTCTTTTTATTACAGCGTCCGGTCCTCTCGGCGAGAGCCCTGAACCATTTCAGGCGGTCAGCAGACTCAAGGAATGCTTCTTCAACATTGTCACCCGGCATCTTCCATGTCCAGTTGCCTTCAGGCACACCCGGCACATTCATGCGGGCTTCTTCTCCGAGCATGAGTACGTCCTGCACCTGAAGCATGGCCAGCTCTGCCGGACTTTCGTAGATCTTACGGATCACTGCAAGCGCTTCAACTATACTCCCCATTTCGGATGCGGATTTTTCCGCTTGCTCATGCTCTCTGTTATTATCTGAGTCAGTTTTTCCCCTGAGCCAGCCGACAAGAGTGTTGTTATCGTGAGTTCCTGTATAGAACGCTCTGTGCGCGGCCTTCTCAGGCTCTTTTTCGCACATCGCTTTCATGAAATCAGAAGTAAACTGCCAGATATCCATTCCCGGCAGTCCGCTGAGCTTCAGCAGATTCATTACTCCGGCATCGAGGTATCCGAGGTCCTCCACGAGGATCTTCATTCCAAGGCCTTCTTCCCTTAACATTCTGCGTATACCAGCCAGGAATCCAAGTCCGGCGCTGTGCTGCCAGCAGCCTTCCTTAGGCTCTCCGCCCTCCGGAATAGCATAATATTCCGACAGACCTCTGAAATGGTCGATCCTGAGGATATCAAAACGCTCCGCACACTGTCGTATACGTCTGAACCACCATTTGTAGCCTTCTTTTTTCATCACTTCCCAGTCATACAGAGGATTGCCCCAGTCCTGACCTTCGCCGCTGAATGCATCAGGCGGAACTCCTGCATGTACGCTTTGAGCGCCTGTTTCCTCATCCATCCTGAACACATGCTTGTTTGCCCAGACATCAGCTGAATCAGCCGCCATGTACATCGGCAGGTCACCCATTATCCGTACACCTTTTGAATTCGCATATGTCTTAAGGTCATTCCACTGCTTATAGAAGCAATATTGCTCGCCTGCAAGCCGGTTTGCCTTTACACGCTGCTTATCATCAAGTTTACCGATGAATTCCTGGATATCGGCATTCTTGTATTCTTCAGGCCACTTGTACCACGGTTTGCTGTCATTCATATCCTTTATCAGGTTGAAAGCGATGTAGTCGTGCAGCCAGTAAGCGTTATCATTTATGAAGTCGCGATAACCGTCTGTATCAGGAAGCTCATCATAATCGATGAATGCCGGGTCCCCGGCAAACGCAGCAAAGCTGCTGTAAGGAGAATTGCCTACCCCCGCAGGATTGAGCGGCAGCACCTGCCAGATGGTAAATCCTGCTGAAGCTATCTTATCAACAAAGTCTCTTGCACCCTTTCCGAGTTTCCTCTCAGGCAGTGAGCTGATATGACAGATCACTCCCGCACTTCTTCCAAGGTCTTCAGCCTCAGGTTTTTCTGCTCT
Source organism: Mogibacterium sp. (assembly GCA_017432075.1). GTDB lineage: Bacteria > Bacillota > Clostridia > Peptostreptococcales > Anaerovoracaceae > Crickella. Next base: position 9,153 of record JAFRJV010000082.1, read on the forward strand.
GAGGCTTATCACCATCGCTGAAAGTCCGTCCATCTTTATGACGCCGAGGCATCCCTCTTCATCGAGAGGAAGCTCCTCAGATGCAAGAAGCTCCAGTGCATATCCGCACCTGAGTCCGTCTATTTGTCTCAGATCTATCTCAGCGGATCCGTATCTTCTGTTTGCAAGGACCAGGATCTTCTCTTCAGTTCCGGCAATATCCCTGCCTGTACGCGTGAACGCAAGTATGTCTTCTTCTATCCCGTGTCCGCCTGACAGGAATTCAAATCCGCCGTCCTTGAGGGCCGGGTGCTCGTCATACATGAGACCCAGCATCCTGTAGTGATATCCGAGATCAAGGTTCTCAAAGCCCCACGGATAGCCGCTCCTGTTTGCCGGATCGGTTCCGCCCAGCAGGCCGGCTTCATCACCGTAATAGATGCACGGGACTCCCGGAAGACAGTACTGCAGAGTTGAAAGCACCTTGACCTTTTTGGTAGCTGAGCTGTAATCCTCTTCAGCTGCCATCATGGTCATGATGCGGGCTCTGTCATGGCTTCCCAGAAGATTGAGAGTCGCATAGAAATTCTGCGGAGGATAGTTCTCCGCTATATTCATCATTCTGTCGACAGCCCCGGATGATCCTGTGGTGTAGTTGATAAAGTCGAGCAGGATGTCTCTCAGCGGGTAGTGCATCGTGGAATCGAGCTCATCGCCCATAAAATATTTGCGGCGTTCGCCGTAGCTTATCTTATTGCTTGCATCTTCCCAGACCTCACCGAGAAGAAGTCCTTCAGGGTCGGTCGCTTTGATCCTTGCACGGGTCTCCGCTATGAACGAGTCAGGGAGCTCATCCGCAACATCGAGTCTCCATCCGGAAGCGCCTTTTTTCATCCAGTGAGCGACTACCCCGTCCTCTCCGAGAATGAATTCCCTGTAATCGATGTTATCCTCGTCTACCTCAGGCAGATCTTCAACACCCCACCAGCTGCTGTAGCCATAGCGTTCGTTCTTATCGAACTTGAACCACTTTCTGTATGGCGAATCCTCGCTGTTCCAAGCTCCGGCTGCATTCTTTTCACCCGGATGCATCTCCGAGTAATTCCCCATCTTATCGAAGTAAATGCTGTCGGCACCGGTGTGGCTGAATACGCCATCGAGTATTATACGCATGCCTCTGTCTTTTGCCGCAGCTGCCAGATCTTCGAAGTCAGAATCCGTTCCGAGCGCACCATCTATGTGCATGTAGTCTCCGGTGTCGTAGCGGTGATTTGATGACGCCTCAAATACAGGATTCAGGTATATGCAGGTTACCCCGAGTGATCTCAGGTAATCGAGTCTTTCTTCAATACCCTTCAGGCTTCCGCCCATCATAGGCCACTCGACCACTTTGGCGTTTTCATCGCGCACATAGTAAGCCTCTTTTGTCCAGTCCTCCTGTATGACACGCTTCATGTCGCTGCGCCTGTCATTGACTTTTTTGTTCGCAGCTTCAGTCCTTTCACGCCAGTCATCGTCACGGGCAAATCTGTCCGGGAATATCTGATATACGATACCGTCCCTGTACCATTCAGGTACTTCAGCTTCCTTGTACACCGTGATCTGATAGCGATGGGGATCATCTACATATGTTCTTCCCTCTCCGCCGAGATCCTCGGTGTTGTTCCCATAGTAAATGACTGCCCGCTCATCTTCATGTTCTGTTTCTATCTCGAATGCATACCAGATCAGGCAGCCTTCATCAGGCAGCGGAAATGATGCTGTGTATCTTCCGTCTCCCTTTTCCGACATCTCAAGATAATGGACATCCGGATCATCCCCGTGCCAGAGCATGAGTCTGACACTTTCCGGAGCCGGATCACTTATCTTAATAGCAAGAGAGACCTTCGTCCCGGTTTTCGCCGCTCCGAAGGGCTCTCTGTATTCTGCTTTTCTTGAATTGTGTATTATCTTCATATAAATCTCTATTTTAGCAGGACTTTGTATAATTCACGGTATTCCTCAGCTGATTCCTCCCAGCCAAAATGCGTGGTAACTGCGTTCTGCTGTAATTCCTTCCATGTATCTTTCTGTCCGGACCACAGTTCCAGCGCAAGATCCACTGCGTTGCGGAGGCCGTTTGCATCGAAATCCTTGAACGAGAATCCGTTAGCCAGATTGCCGTAATCCCAGTATCCCTTTACAGTATCTTTCAGACCGCCTGTCTCTCTTACGAGCGGCAATGTGCCGTAGCGCATGGCTATCATCTGCGCAAGTCCGCATGGTTCAAACGCAGAAGGCATCAGGAACACGTCGGCTCCGGCATAGTATCTTCTCGAGAGATTCTCATCGAAAGCGACGCGCGCTGCGATCCTTGTCTGATTGTGGTAAGCAAAGTCAGCTATTGCGTGCTCATACAGGTAGTCACCTGTTCCGAGCACTGCGAGCTGCATGTTTCTCTCCCTGAATTCAGGAAGCAGATCCGCTATCAGATTTGCTCCCTTTTGAGTCGTGAGACGGCTGACCATTGCGAACAGAGGAACGTCCGGATCCTCTTCGAGACCGAGTTCTCTCTGAAGCGCCAGCTTGTTGATTACCTTCTTCTCAAGGCTGCTGCCGTCGTAGTTGGCCGCGATCGCCTTGTCTGTCTTTGGATCGAAGCTGTTGAGGTCTATGCCGTTTATAATGCCGCTGAGCTTGTCATGGGTCGACTGGAACAGCCCTTCGAGTCCCTCACCGTATTCGGCAGTGCATATCTCTTCAGCATAGGTAGGACTCACCGTGGTTACGGCATCTGCATAGACGACAGCGCCTTTGAGGAAGTTGACCGCGTCGAAATGCAGCATTTCCTCTTCGGCATCAGTGCCTCCCAGGCCGCAGACATCCCCGGTAACATGCCTGCTGTACATGCCCTGAAACTTCAGGTTGTGAATAGTAAACACTGTCCTTATCTGTTCAAACAGCGGGTCATCCCTGTAAAGCTCTTCCAGATACACCGGGATAAGCGCCGTGTGCCAGTCGTTGCAGTGGATGATATCCGGCAGGTAGTTCTTCGCTATGTATTTCACGGTCTCGAGCACGGCTTTTGAGAAGAAAGCGACTCTCTCGGCGTCATCGAATTCGCCGTAAACCTGACCGCGCTTGAAGTAATACTCGTTGTCAAGGAAGTAGTACTTGACTCCGCCCTTCATGAGAGTGAAGAGTCCGCAGTACTGATTTCTCCATCCGAGCGGCACCTCATAGCTGGTCACGAATTTCATTTTGCTCTTATACTCTTCAGGTATCGAGCTTATAAGCGGCAGAATGACCCTGGCATCAAACTCATCATTTTTAAGATGGCCTGGCAAGGCCCCGGATACATCTCCGAGGCCGCCGGTCTTGATGAAAGGTGATGCTTCAAATGCCGCGAAAAGTATATTTTTCTTAGCCATGTCATACCCCGTCTTTTTATTACTAAATAGTCGAGTTCTTTCCTATGATAACAGGTTCTCTCTCTCCGCCGTAGATCTTTACACCAGGATTGATCGTTACGTACTTGTCTACGATCACGTTGTCGAGTACAGCGCCTTCACCTATGGTGCCGTGCATCATGATAACGGAATTGCGTACTACTGCGCCTTTGGCAATGTGGCAGCTCCTGAATATAACGCTGTTTTCTACTCTGCCCTCTACGATACATCCGGTCGAAATCACGGAATTCCTTACGTCTGCCTCAGGATAGTGGAATACAGGTGCCTCATCCTGTGCTTTTGTAAAGATCGGTCTTTCAGGGTTGCAGAACACCTCATTGCGGATGTCATAGTCTGTCATTCCCTGGTTGACCTTGAGGAACTCCCAAGGATTCTTGATCTTGCCGAGATATCCCCTGAACTCGAAAGTGCCGATGTCCATACTGTCCTTGTTATCGCGGATCAGCTCGATCATGTCCATATACTCGAGCGCTTTATACCATTTCAGGAAGTCGAGCATGTATGTTCTGTTGATGATGAAGCAGTCTGCGAAATAGTTTGACCATCCAACGCTTTCATTATGAATAGCAGCCACATCACCGTTTTCGTTGATGTCGAGGAAGTAGCCGTGGAACTCTTCGCCTCTAGGTACCTTCTTGTACATCATGGTGATAGGCTTTCCGGATTCTGCATGAGCCCTGATGAACGGCTCGAAATCCATGTTGCAGACATCAGTACTGCCTGACATTATCACGTAGTCGGCATCGTCTTTATAGAAGAACCTGTCGCACTTGAGCAGATCTCTCATGAGGAATCTGCTGCCTGACTTCTGCATGCCGTATACCGAACCCGGCATTACAAACAGACCGCCTCTTTTGCGGGCGAGCGACCATGGATTACCTACTCCGATATGGTCAATAAGCGAGCCTGAATCAGCAGGTGCTATGACGCCGACAGTAGTAATGCCTGCATTTGCCATATTCGAAAGCGCAAAATCGATGAGCCTGTATCTGCCACCGTAAGGGAGCGATGCCAGGGTCCTGTTTTCAAGCAGTTCGCCAAATTCGCTGCTGCCATAGTTTGCGGAAATAAGTCCGATCGTTTTCATGTTCCTGTATCCTCCTTTCCTATATCGACAGATTGGTCTTGCCGTAAACCTGAATATCACCGTCAGGATCGCCTATTACTGCATTGTCTTCTACTACAGCGCCTTCATTGATGATCGCCTTTGTAATACGGCAGTTGCGGCCTACCCATGCGTTAGGAAGGATGATCGAGTCCTCGATCACCGATCCGGCACTAACGACAGCTCCGGAGCCCAGTATGGAGTGATTTACGCTTCCGTAAACCGTGCATCCGTTGCAGATGAGCGAATTGCGGATATTGGCTTCGCGGCCGATATACTGCGGAGGATACATGTTGGCATTGGAGAATACCCTGTCGTCTCCTGTGAAAACGTTGATGCTGTCTACGTTGTCCATCAGATCCATCTGGCTGTCATAATAGCTCTGGACAGTACCGACGTCTCTCCAGTATCCTGCAAATCTGTATACCGTGAGTTTCTTTCCTTCGCCCAGCAGCTTCGGAATAAGATCATTTCCGAAGTCATGCGATGAGCCTTCTGTCTCGTGGTCCTCGAGCAATGCCTTGCGCAGTACGTCCCACTTAAAGATGTAGATACCCATCGAAGCGAGGTTGCTGTCCGGTTCTTTCGGTTTCTCGGAGAACTTCACGATATTGCCCTGATCATCAGCAGTCATGATGCCGAATCTGCTCGCATCTTCCCATGGCACCTCGATGACCGATACTGTAAGGTCGGAATTATTAGCTACATGCTCCTCGAGCATAAGGTTGTAGTCCATCTTGTAGATATGGTCTCCCGAGAGGATCAGCACGTTCTCAGGGTTATACATATCTATGAAGTCTATGTTGTGATAAATGGCGTCTGCCGTGCCCTCATACCACTCTCCGCCGGTCGCACCGGCATATGGAGGCAGAATGTGTACTCCGCCGTCTTCTACTGCCATGTCCCAGGACTCGCCTGTTCCAACATATCTGTTGAGGACGAGCGGCTTATACTGTACCAGTATGCCTACTGTGTCAATTCCGGAATTGACACAGTTCGAGAGTCCGAAGTCGATTATTCGATACTTGCCTCCGAACGATACAGCCGGCTTGGCAATAGCGGTAGTCAGGTCATAGAGCCTGCTGCCCTGCCCTCCGGCCAGGAGCATAGCTAACATTTTTTTCTTTTTCATACTCATCAGC
>JAFRJV010000001.1 GCA_017432075.1 Mogibacterium sp.
GGTAGTGCATATCAGGCATAAAGGTAAAGCAAGAGACGTTTGACATTGTGGATTCCTGTGAAGCTTAAAATAGATTATATATATTAATTATCAATATAAAGAACATCTATTGATATGTTCTGTCGTTTTTTTAGTAGAGGCAGCTATCACAATAATTACAAAAGTAACAATCGTAAAAATGTAATTTCATAGGAACATTTAGCCTATAGTAATGTCGTTATATATCAGAGGTGATACTTCGGATCGTCGCTCAATACCGGCTGCAAAATCTTTTTGAAAAAGTTAAGTATTGTAGGAACAAATTGGCTATGGTTTTGTCGTTATGTATTAGAGAGATATTTTTCTGCGAATTCTGCCTCTGAGTTGATGAGAGGTACCAACTATCACTAATCATTTTTAATCACGTTACAGCGAAGAAAAACGTCCATTTTCGCCCCGAGATCCTACATTTTTTCTTGGCCGGGAAGTGGACGTTCTTTTTAATTGCAAGCTATTTCTATTCGAAGCATACCCTGATGGGGGAAGGGAGGTGAGAAAAATGCCTCGAATGTCTAAGCAGGAAAAGGGAGACTTGGGCTTCTTCCTCGATGAGAATAGCCGGATCTCGTACAACGAGCTCTGCAGAAAATGCGATCGCGATTGTAAGCAGAGCTTCCGCGCCGTCATCGTTTCATGTCCCGAGTACAACTCAAAGAGGAGGAAACAGAAAAAATGATTCGTTATTACAACTTTTTTAGTCCGCCGCTGCGGTCTTTTTTTATGCAGCGGGGTCGGGACCGGAAAGAAATCTCGACTGATCTCAGGCGAGATTTGCGTGAGCGTTCACGCGATCGAGGAGGAGCAACCAGGGTGGCAACACCTGCATGGCTCCTCCTTTTCGGTTCCGCAGGGAGTCAAGGGGGAAAGCCTTGCCCACGACATCTTTGCAGCGAAGCTGAAAGTGTCATAGTGGGTTACACACATTCAGAAGGAATGTTGTGTAACCGGCTTCGCCCCGCCATGAGAGAAAGGAGGAACAGGCATGGCAACACAGAAGCCGGACATGTCCTGCGCGAGAGTTGTGCAGTATAAAGCTTCAGGTCTTGACAAGATCTACAGGCACAATGAGCGCAGGAATGAGTCCTATGGAAATGAGAACGTTATCACTGAGATGAGCAGGTACAACATCCACTTCAGGGATCCGGGCGACGAGACTTACACTGAGATCTTCAGGAGGCTCGAGGCCGAAGGAGTGATCTCCACCAGAGGTCTGAGAGAGGATGCTACCCTGCTCGATGAGATCATCATCGATGTCAACACACAGTACTTCGAAGACCACGGAGGCTACGAGTACGCTAAGAGATTCTTTGAGGAAGCCTATCACTTCATTGAGAAGAAGTTCGGAGCTGAGCACATTGTCTCCGCGGTCATGCACGCTGACGAGCTTAACACCAAAGTCAGCGAGAGGCTCGGCAAGGATGTGTATCACTACCACCTGCACGCCATGGTGATCCCTGTCGTAGATAAAGAGATCAGATGGAGCAAGAGGTGCAAAGACTCGGAACTGAGAGGTACTGTGAAGGAAGTGATCCATCAGGTGAGCCACTCAAAGAAATGGGCATCCGATATCCCGGAAAGAGATGAACATGGAGAGATAGTGCTGAGGAAGAACGGCAAGCCGAAGTTCAGGAAGAGCTACAGCATACTTCAGGATGAAGTGTATGACCACATGATCAGTCATGGCTTCACCGGCTTTGAACGCGGAGAACGAGGGAGCACTGCGGTGCATCTTGACACTCTGCAGTACAAGATCGAGAAGGATCGGGAAAGACTTGCCGAGATCGAAGGTCGCATTGAGCAGGCAAAGCTCGACTATGAGCCGGCGCTCGAAGCGAAGCGGAAGATCGAAGAGATAGACAGCCTGGGAAAGAAGAGCATCACTGGCAAGGTCGTTCTGTCCGACAAGGACTACGCTGACCTTACTGCACTCGCCAAGGAAGGTCTGATGAGTCGCTCGACCATCTGGGACATGCACCGGACGATCGAGTACTACCGCGACGGGTTTGATCGCTACGCCACAAGGTATGAGAACCTCCGGGACAAGTATGAGGAACTCACCGAGAAGACGAGGCCATTCCTTGATGCGATGGAGCACTTCCCTAAGCTGGTCACTGCATTCGTCAACAAGCTGAAGGATCTCTTCAAGGACAAAGCTGCCAAAGAGCAGGCCGAGAGAGAACGGCAGATAGCCGAGCGCGAGAAGCAGCGTGCGATTCGCAAGCTCACGAAAAAAGGACGGGACCTCGAGCGATGAACAAAGCAACCTACAACACAATACTTATTACCACCTGCAGCTGTATAAGCTGCTTTTTTTATGAAAGGAGAATTTGAATATGACATTGGAAGTAGTAAAGAAGATCGCATTGATCAGCGGTGCGGAAACAGGATTCAGAAAGGAACTGAACTTTGTGTCCTGGAATGGAAAGGAACCAAAGTATGATCTCAGGATCTGGTCGCCTGAAGGGATAGCGCTCAGAGGACTGACCCTAACTGAAGATGAGGCGAAGGAACTCCAGAAGGTACTGAACGATATGTTTGCTGAATAATCGGCCTGCCCGGACAAAAAGTGTTCCGCGAATAGCTGGAAGAGTCAAAAAAGGGAC
>JAFRJV010000011.1 GCA_017432075.1 Mogibacterium sp.
CGATCAGCCGGAGCACCAGCTGTTTATCTCCGGCGACTCTGCCAAGTGCCGTGCCATGGATCTCACCGTCATCGATGTGAGCCTTCTTTGCTGCCCGGCGCTTACGCCTCTTAGCTTCCTTAGCTGCCGCGATCTCCATCCGCTGCTCGACGAGTTTACTGACGGTCATCATTTCTTCAGGCTTGACCCCGTAATAGTCGTCGCACGGATAGATGCCCGTGGTCACATATATGTAATACTCCGCCGGCGTCAGCCCTGCCAGCTCGTATCTGTAGTGTTTGTTGTTGTACTCATCGAGGTAATTCATGACCAGCTTCGCAGCAGACTCGTATGTTGTGCAGAGCGCCACCAGGTCCATGATCCGGCACTTCATGCTGCCAAAGAACGACTCCATCGGTGCGTTGTCCAGCGAGTTGCCGCGTCTTGAGCAGGACTGGATGAATCCGTCATCGCTCAGGAGCTGCCTGAACGTGGTCGAAAGGTACTGTGATCCCTGGTCACTGTGGATCAGAACACCCGGTTCATGAAGCTCAGATCCGTGCTTTCTCATCATCAGGTCATAGGCTTCCTTCACAAGTGATACATCCATGGTCCGGCTGACGGCGGCACCGAGAACCTCCGTGGTATATGCATCCTTGAATACGCAGAGATAAAACAGCTCACGGAGCAGCCCGAAGTAGAGGTATGTGATGTCCGTAAGGATCACCTGCCTCGGAGCGACCTTGAAGTCCTGTTTCACCTTGTTTTCCGGAGCTGTCGTCTCGTGATCGTGTGTAGCTCTGTTCTTGTACGCATCCTTCTTAGGCTTGTTGGCAACAAGATGCATCAGGTTCATTATCCGCCGGCATTTTTTCACTGAGATGGAGATCCCGTAATCCCTCCAGAGAAACGTCCTGAATGTGCGCTTGCCCGGCACATAGCAGAGCTTCTTCACTATCTCACGGAACATCCTCATCAGTTCCTGTTCTTCGAGTTCTTTTGCCGCAGTTATCTCAGCCAGTTTCTCCCGCTTCTTCTTCCATGAATAATAGCCTGAGCGGGATACTCCGAACATCCTGCAGATCCTGCCTGTTTTGAAGTTCAGCCCTTTCTCTCCCTGGTGGCTCATGAATGTCTCCACCATCAGGAAGCGGTCTGCCGTCACCGTTTGGCTTTCGATGATGTAAGTATGTCCGCCAATACTGATTGTGTTTTTTTTTGCGCTTCAACGAGCTCTTCGAGGTAATAATTCCTCGCCTTGAGATATGCGATCAGCTCCTCATTCGACAGGTTCGCCATCTCCATCATCTGTTCAGGCGGGATCGATCCGTCATAGCTTGACGGATCCACTGTATACAGCTTGTTCGCTGCTGCCTTCTCCCTTGCGCGCTTTGCCGCCTGGTATGCCTTCTCTGCTCCGGTCACTTTGGTGTCGAAACCCAGGGACTCATATGCCTCGACCGAACCCATCCCGGACTCAAGCTTCTTGTACATTGCGACATAGAAGTCGTGTGTGTATACGAGTCTGCCGTTCTCAGGAAGGTCCGTGATCATCCCGTTATCCAGTGCTTTGTAGTATGCTTCATCCGGCATCTCCTGTCCTTCGAACATATGAGGTTTATCTGTGATGTAATCCAGATCGTCCGTCCTGTACATGCCGCTCTCTATTCTCTCCGCCATTTTACTCTCCTTTTTCTAAACACCGAGGGTCTTCGCTCTCTCGATAGCTTTCTTTTCCGCTTTCTTCTTCATATTAGCATATTTAGCACGTTCAGCTTCCATGTATGCCGCAAATTCTTCATCCGTCATTGCCTGCATATACTTCTCGTATTCGACCGGCGTCATTCTGCCGCGGCTCCACTGATGGCGCTCATGGTTGTAGTAGTATGCATACTCGTCGATCATGGCTTTGAGTTCCTCGAAGGTTTCGCACTTTTCGTAATTGCACTCGTCCTTAAAGTGGCCGAAGAAGGATTCCTGCGGTGCGTTGTCCCAACAGTTGCCGCGCTTGGACATCGACTGCACCATGCCCATCTCCGCTACCTTCTTCTGGAACTCATCCGTGAGGTACAGGATGCCCTGATCTGAATGAAATAGAGCTCCGATCATGGTAGGATGCTCGGACAGCCTTGCGAGTGTCTCAAGTGCCAGTTCAACGTCGTTGTTCTCGCTGACGTTGAATGCCATCAGCTTTCCTGTCACCGGATCGATGCACGATGAGCCGTACGCTCTCTGCTTCTCTCCATCATCGGTACGCCCGTAATCCAGATAGGTAACATCCGTCAGCCGCACTTCGTTCGGCCTGTGCAGGCGGAACTCTCTTTTCAGCAGATTCGGCTTTGTGTTCCTCTCATGAAACTCTCTTGCTCTCTGCCTGGCCGGATTCTCTCCGCGTACCTTCGTCTTTATCCCTGCGTTTCTAAGGAGCCTCCTGATCTTGCTGATCGCGAACTGCTCGCCAGTGATGTCCGGCATCATCATATATATCTGACGGATCCCTTTCTCGAAGCCTTTGTATGTTGCAACTCGCATAACTATCTCGAGATCCCTTGCATCTCTTTCCCTGCGAAGCTCTTCCGCCATGCCGTAGCCGCTGCAGCCCAGCGCCTTGTAATATGTCGTCTTGGATATCCCGATCTTACTGAGGATCTCCCGAAGGCTATACCCATGCGGATAATTCAGTGAAGTCGGGTACTCTGCTATCTGTCTGCACAGCTCCTTCTTCTGTAATGGGATCAGGTTTCTGATCTGACACTTCATTTCACCAAACTGCTTTTCTGTATATTGCGTCAGTGCTTGCATCCTGTTTGACTGGATCCTTACTGTCTGGTCGTTGTTTTCAGGTTCGGCACATACGCTCTTGTTCCACGCCAGCAGTTCCTGTTGTATCTGGAACATACAGCTTCTTTTGATCAGCGATGCATCGATCTCGTACACCTTAAGAACATCTTCTATTGGCAGGTCTTTCAGAGATACTGCCTCGCTAAAGAAATTCTCTGTCATGGTCAGTTTGTCTCGATCTGTCACCTCTTCTACATATGGGTGCTTTATATATATGAACGCATCCGCTTCCGGTAATTCTTCTGCCGTTTCTATCGCCTGCAGTCTTTCTATCCTGATCTGCTCTGCAGCTGCTTTTTTCTTCAGCTCCTGTCGCGCGCTCTGTTTGAGTGCTCCTATCCGCTGAGTCCCTACGATCTCCGGCGTCAGTCCCAGTCTCAAGATCCCTTCCTCGAATGACTGCCCCGGATACTTTTCAAGCAGTTCATGCCGTATCTCCGGTTTCCATGCCACCGATGTGCTCTTTGCGTAAAATACTCCACTTGCGATGAGTGCCGCATCAATCGCATTTTCTTTCATGTCACTCTTCGAATAGTGATAGCGCGCCTGAAATTCCCATATGATTGCATCGACATAGCTGTCTCCCAAAAGCTCCGGAGCTATCCCGAATCTCGTCAGATTCTTCAGGACCACATCTATACTTCTGTCTTTTTTCCACTGCTCGTATATATGTCCGTATATCGTTCCCTTTATTACGACCGTGAGTGGAGAAACCATCGCAATAGATGCGTTCTCTTTTAGCTTTTGAAGCTCCTCTGCAGAATACTTCTTCATTTCCATACCAGACCTCCGATTCCTCTAAGCATAATAAATGGCACCCTCGAGAGGTGCCTGAATCTGTCAAGTTGCTGTCCTCTCTATGGGTACCAGTTTA
>JAFRJV010000012.1 GCA_017432075.1 Mogibacterium sp.
AGCTGATGAGGTTCCACGGTTCCCATTCATACTCCGGGAACTTCGATGCCGGGAAGATGTGATGCACTGTGTCCGCTTCGATGTGTCTTCCGTATCTCAGCGAAGACTGACACATGTATCCATCCCGGCGCAGGATCTTCTCTCTCAGCTTCTTCCATCTTGCGCTCTTATAGTTCATAATCTGCATAAGCAAAAAGACGGAGCTTGTCCGTCTTCCTGCGACCTTATTTGTTTTATTGGTATTGAGATGATGCCCTATGCATCTGGTGGACGCCTCGGGAGTTGCGCCCGAGCCACTCAGCCATCTGATGTCTCTGGTCTTGTCCGGAGTCCAGGACGGATGATGTGCCGGCGTTGCTTTAACGTCCATGTTGCCGGATCTCTCCGGCAGTGAGAGATAATTCTGGCATCAGCTCTGTCGCTTCTGCCAATAACATTATATCGTGGTGTTGTGTACAAAACTATACAAGATTTTGTGTCTGCAGCAGTTTGCTTACTGCATCCAGTCCCTTCCTGTGCTCAGCGTGAACCTTGCCCCATGAGAAGCTTATCTTCACGCATATTTCTTCCCACGTCTGACTATAGTTGATGTACCGCTCTGCGAGGACTTCCCTTGCATCGGCCTCCTGCACTGCGAAGATTATCTCTGCCACTTCCTGGCGCTCATGCAGCGCGTCAAGTGTAGCTATCTTCATTTCGGCTGCTTTGTCTGCGAGTCTGATGGCTCTCTCCTCGGTTGCCCTCTTGATTCCTTTGCTCTTCGGAAGACCGTCGATGTCTGCTGTAGATCTAATTGTGTCGATTAGTTCCTCCTCGCGTTTGTACTCTCTCTCAAGAGACTTCGCTCTCCTGTCTGCGCTCTCGTACCTCTGGAGGTATCTCTGTGCTTCAAGCTGCTCTGGTGTCCACGTCCTCATTCTGATTCTCCTACACTAAATTAAGTCCACGCTATCAAGCGCATCCCATGAGATCTGTATCTCTTTTGCTCTCTTGTACGTTTCATCACGTCTCACTATCTCTCCCTTCCGCCAGGTCTTTATCCGCGGTACCGGATCCGTGGCGATCATCATATACTCGAGATGGTCTATCCCTGTAAACGGATGCGTGAACGGATTGATTGTCTCCGGAAGAAGTTCGTATCCTTTGAACGCCTTCGGCTTCTCGTACATAGCCTTCGGCTCAATGATTTCTCTTTTGATTATCGGTCTGATCAGATTCTTGCTCGCACTCCATCTCTGCTTGGTTTCTCCGCCCGGCTCTCTCATTGTCTTCGAGGTTTCCTTGATGAAGTACTCGGCCAGCTTCCTGTAGTTCCTGCTTCTGTCGAGTGCTGTCAATCTTACATGCCCGGCTTTCCATTGCTTTGCTATGATTGCCGGATCTATATAACTCATGACCATGTGATGATGGACTCTGTGATTCCTGTACTCTGTCACTTCTATCCATCTGAATTCTTTTCCGAGTTTCTCATACTCTCTCTTCATCCTGCGCTTGAAGTTTCTCAGCTCAGCCTTTGCTTCCTCCACGGATGGCTCGTCTCCCTTGTAGGTGAACGTGGCATGGAAGTCGCCCGGATAGAAGTTAGCATTCATCAGCCTGGTCAGATTCTTTGTTGCGATTCTGTCGTTGTTCTTCACGACCGCTTCCTTCGACGGATTCCTGTTCTTGCCTCTTGGTTTCCTCGGAGCTCTTGCACTGTATTTCATCGTGACGTCTATCACGGGTCCTGCTATGCAGATCTCTCTTATGAACTTGTTCCCGATTTTATCTTTCATTATGGTCGTAAGGTTAATATTCTAACCGAGCCTTTACCGGGCGCGATGCCCGGTCTTTTTTATACTTATATATATGTAGTTTTTGCGAAGTCCCCTCCGGCTTCGCTGCAGCTCATCCTCTGGTCTCTCTGAGTTTCCTTCCGCTCATTGTTCACCGGTTCTGGCCTGCTATATCTCCCATGCGCTCGGTGCGTTAGCCATAATTTTACGAGCCAATTTTGTCGCTTGTTCTACTTCTTCTCCTGTATATGTCTGCGGTACGAAATGTGCAATTAAAGCGTTTACTGCGTCCTCTCTGCTGATAGCGTCCTCGCTGACTGTCGGTATGACTGGTGGGAGTGATAACAACCTTGTGACATCCTCTTCCGTATGTCCATCCCAATGTTTTCCCCTGTCTAATTCTTCACAGTCAAACATATCCCAATACGTTTGCTCATAATGGTATGTATAACTTCCCTCTGGTGTATCAATGCCAACAATAAACCACTCTCCCCTTTTATCAAAACAAAACTTACCGTCTTCATGCTTCCATGATTTCCATGCCTTGTCTTTGTTTTGATTTACGATTGTCGCAAACAATACCGCCCTCTGATGGTATAACTGATTGAATGTATGATACCCGTCTGATACTTCTCCCATATCCTCGCTGACTTCGATTGTCGGTAGTTCATCAAGGGCTTCTATAATTTGTGCCTTGTCGAATGTGTCTCTCCAACCGTTATAACAATTTTGCATTTCTTCAATTACTCTGATTACATCCTCTGTCTTGTAATATTTACTCATTCTGTTACCTCACTTTCAGATTTCCAAAGAGGGCAATTTATCCTTACCATTTCGCCTACTTTCGGTGCATAATCACATTCCTTGATAATTCCACAAGTGTTACAATCGTCATATGACTGCACCCTTAATGCGTACTGTGCCAAATCGCTTATGCTAATCAACATTCTTGCGAGTTCTTTCAAATCTCGGTCATGTCTGCTCATTACTCTATCCCCCTCTGCTCCCACATATCGCAAGTGTCTGTGTAGTCGGTGTACTCCGTGAAGTATTCGCTGTCCTCGTTGCAACAACACCAATTCCCCTTCGTATCAGCAGGGTAATGATGCTTGCACTCTCCGCACATTCCGTAGTTCGTTACTTGGTAATCGCTCACTCTTCTACCCTCCTAACACTCCTCCTGTTCTCGTATGCGCTCAACACGCAGAACTTTTTCGTCCATTGCTTGTAATCCGGCTCTTCCTGGCCTGCGACCCTCTCGAGGTCTCCCAGGACTCCGAGAGCCTCTGCCAGGTCGAACGCGTCGATGATTGCTTCTGTTGCGTCCCGGCTGTCTATTGTTGCCAGAACTTTGATGATTTCTATCAGCTGCTTAAACGATTGCTGCTGCTGTTCCCTCTTGATGATCTTCACTTTATTGCCTCCCAATTCATCCGGTGCCCGTTCCGGCAAACGTCCTTCACGTCGTGCCATCCCTTGTCTTTACCTTCTTTCGTATAGTGTCCGACGAGGTCTCCGCACTTCGGGCAGTAGTAAAAGACTCCTGTCATGAATATCGGCGTATTAGTCACCGGCTGATATGCCTTCTCTTCCAGGTCGAATAGATCCATTTGATATGCTTCTCTCATGTTCAAGGCTCTCCTTGTCTATATTTCGCTGCTGATGCTGATTGCTCTTTTTCTTGACATCTTGCAGCCACTCTTTGATGTGCTGATGCTGACAATGGTGTCCGCGACCTTAATGTTCGCAGCTTCGATGGTTCTGTCCAGGATGGCATCGCCTACTACCTGGATGAGGGTCTCTGCCTCCTTGTTTACCGGTTGCATCTGATATCTCAGTGCGCCCTCGCCACACTGATCTTCAATCAAGGCTTTGAGCTGGCTCTTCCTTTTGATAATGTTGTCGCAGTTACAATTCCTCGATGCTTCGATGTCTGCCTCGCTATCGATCTCTGCCTCGACCATTACTTCTTGGCCGCAGTAGAGGCAGTGCCCGATCATTTCCTTTTTCTCTGTCTTTGCCATTTCTATCCTCCTATTTATAGAGTTCCCTGTACCAGTTGCTCTTGCTCACATATTTTAGATGCGGCCGCTCGAGATCCGCGTTCTGGATGAAGAGCTGCTCCTCGACTCCTCCGACAGTCCTGAATCCTATCTTCTTCGATTCTTTCAGGATGTCGTCAGCGCTCTCTTTAGATGTGAAGATGTAGACTCTGGCCATCATCTCGTTATCATCGAAGAAGCCTACATATCCCGGATGCATTAGCATTTCCGTGTTGAGCTCCCTCGCTGCAGCCTTGTCCGCTTTTAGCTCTGAGAGGCCTATGGCTATGCCGTGTCTGATTTTTCTTCTATACATCAGTCCCTGCTCCTCCGTTCTATGTCTTCGTCTATCCACTGAAGCTCCTCGATGAGAGTCTTCAGCTCGTTCGCATCAATCCTCAGGTATCCTTTTCTTCTGGTGAGTATCAGAGCATCCTTTCCGTCCGTAGCATAGGCGACTCCCTTCAGCATCGAAGGGAAGCCGACCAGGTCTTTGTTGTTGTCTACGTATCGCATAAGCTCTTCCAGATCCAGGTAGATTTTCGGTATTATTTTCATAAGCTTTCTCTTCATCGTTATCCGCATATTACCGACAGTATGAAGCCGAGTATGAACAGGCTGCTCCAGGCTATAGTCACTCCGATGGCGTCTCTTTTCTCTTCGGTATCCATTTCACGGATCCATTCTCTGATTTCCTTCATCACTCTTCCTCCTCTTCATCTGTACTGACAAGCTTCACTCTTCCGTCCCGAAGCTGCTGGTAGAGCTTATCGCAGGCTTTGGTGTCCTTGTAGGTCCTCCCGAACTCGCTCTCCGGGCAGTCTCCGTATTTGAGCCGCTCATCCGGCGTGCCATTCCTCTTCATAATCGGAGAGAACATCGGGCACATCTCGCAGGTGAACTTAACGCCCTGCAGCTCGTATTCGTCAGAGAGGCTCTCCGGCGACTGATAGCGTTCTGTGAAGCTCACATACGCGCATAGCGGATCCGTCTCGCTGAATTGAACCACCGGGTTCTTCCCTCTCAGGTCGTAGATGGCTCTGTTCAGGTCCTCCGTGAAGATTTCCGATGCTTCTGCCTTTACGGTTACAAATTGTTGATATCTTTCAAATTTCATAAAAAATCACCTCCCACTTGTAGTGAGAGGTGTTTTATCATTTCACATCGGTGTCGGTGCATAGGTTTAACGGATATTTAGCTATCCCCTGCCCTATTTGAACTATTCCGAACCTTATGATTTTAGGAATAGTTGTCCTTCTTTTGATGTGATTTCCAGAATTGTGGTGTAGAACTACCTCTCACTGTTTTTATATATACCACTTACCTCAGAATGAAGTCAACGACTTATTTTCTCAGGAGGTCTCTCGGATCACAGCCGAGGGCTTCGGCTATCTTGAGTCCAGTCTCGAATGCGGCCTTGCTTAGATCCTTGAATCCGTTCTCATAATACTGGACCATGCGGACGTTCACGCCGCTTTTTTCTGCCAGCTGAGCCTGCGTCAGGCCTGCAGCTTGTCTGAGTTCTTTCATGTTATTGCTCATCTTATCTTTCCCTTCTTAGTAGTCCATCTCGTATGCTACGCTGATAGTCACGTCTGCTGCTGCGTACACGGCTGCATCTATGTCCTGATTGTCTTCGATTTCATCCTCTATCGCTTCTACAAAGATATCATAGATGAATCCGATTTCATAGCCAGTGTCGTCTTCGACCTTTGCCAGAACATCTCCGAGATCGTCCTTGTCTCCGTTCATGAATGCGTTCTTCAGGTCTTTGATTACGTCATCGACGTAGTTCGTTTTGATTGTGCTCCACATATTATCTCTCCTCCTTGTCTTCTGCCCGGATTTGCCGCCGGACCCAGCTTTATGAGTTTATGCTTCAAGCGATTCGATTTCGCTTGCAGTCATTCCGTATCTCTTAATGAGAACGTGCATTATCTCGCTCATACGAGAATTGATTTCCATATTGAGGTCAAGACTGTCAAGAGTCTTATACTCGCGGATTAATCCGTTCTTATTCATTTCTCTTATTTCCTTTACTGTTCCGAAGTACATCATTGTCTTTTCTCCTTTCGTGCTCCCTTTCTTGATGGTTAAATTATACACCCATCGGTGTAATTATGTCAACACCTTTAGGTGTATTTCTTTATAAAAACATAAAAATACAAGATGCGTTCTCTTCTTCTGTGCTATGCTTTAAAAATGGGAGGTGATTCAATGGCTAAGTGTGAAAAATGCGGCAGCAGCACCTTGTTCCGCGTTGCCGTGAAGTTCAAAGATAATAAGTTCATCTGCGTGAAGTGTCTGAAGGAGCTCGGGCACGAGCATCCTGTGAAAGATGCATCTTATCTCTCTATGCATACGAGTGAGGATATCCTGCATCCGGAGATCAAGTGGGCTCGTGAACGGGATGAGACCTGCCGGAGACGTGCTGCACGCCTGGATATTTCTCCGGCTCAGTATGATGCTCTTGATAAAGCGAACGCGACAGATTTCGAGATTAACCTGTTCTCCAGGCTCTGCGCTATTCTGGAAGATGAAGGATGCGAGACGGGTCCTTTGGCCGTCACTTCCGGAAGCGGCGGCTCACTGATGGTCTTTCTCGGTGATGTTCTTCTTCTGGAATACAAGGGAGAGCCACAGGTTAAATGGATCCGCTTGTCTGATGATCCGGATAATAAGATCCGCTTCGGGCAGCTGTCGAAGCTTAACTCCCTTGCGGATAGGATCGTCGCACTGTATCGAGCGAATGAATAATCAAAAATAGCAAAAAGACCGGAGCGATTGCTCCGGTCTTCTGCTATACAGATATCCTGAGGAGGATGGCCTGTCCGCCCTCCTGAGCGGCTTAATTGTTGAGTAGGAACTCTTGCAGGTCCTTTTTTGCTTTTGCCATTTCCCCGGTATTGTTGTTTGTCGACAGATGCCCGAGTATGGCAAGCTCGGATCTCAGCAGGAGCTTTGTTGCTTTATTGTTGTACGACTGCTGCTCCTCGAGATTCTTGATTCTCTTATTATCATTGTCGAGCATCTTCTTCACGTTGGTCGATGGCTGCTTGATGCCTTTGATTATCTTAATAAGCCAGCCTCCGGCTACGCATAAGGCCGTGAAGAGCCCGAGTGCCATCATGAATTTCTCATACGTGATTGTTATCATTTCTTCACCGCCTTCATTGCTTTGATTGTCTTCTCACCGACCCATCCGTCTACAGTCAGCTTCTGCTCCTTCTGGAACTTCTTAACTGCATCGAGAGTGTCGCCTCCGAAGATGCTGTCGACCGTTATCTTTATGCCGTACCACACGAAGAATTTTTGCAGATCTGCCACTCTGGCAGAGACTTCTCCGTGTGATAGTGGTCTGTTAGCGTTTACGCTGCCCTTGTACCGGTAGGCTCTTTTGTAGCCCTTCCAGGTGCCCACACTTATTGAGCTCTTCCAGGATTTCGAACCTTCTTCATTATCGTCTTCATGCCCTGCCTGTGCGACCTTTCCGCCGCCGAGATACAGAGCGGCGTGGCTGTCCGAACAGAGCACGTCTCCGGGCTTCAGCGAGTTGAGGGAGACCCTCTCGAAGAGTTTGCTCTTGTGATAGCTTCCTTCGTCCGTTCCGAAGTCCCACGAGTCGCATTCGTGGCACATCTTATATGCCGTAGCATCGCCGCCGCCATGAGCCCATGCAGCACCCACAAATGGATTGCAGCAGTATGTGTACTCGTATTCCTTGATTCCGTGGCCACGCTTTAGGCGCTGAGTACCGCAGAAGAAGCAGCCGTTGTGATGAGCTCCGTCACCATAGCCATAGTGGAAGTGATTGTCTCCTGCTATCCACTTAGCCCACTTGACTGCATCCGCTATGACTTCAGCGTTCGTCTTCACGAGCTTGTAGCTTGGAATTTTTCCGGTGTAGCCGTTCTTTGCAGGCGTCGGAGTTTTTCCGATGTATCTTATTGCTATCTTGCAGTACTTCTGCAGGTATTTCACTCCATACTTGACCTGCGGAGTATGTCCCCTGGAAGAGTCCGCTATCTTTCCGCCGCCGACATACAAGAGCATATGCGTATACTCATTGCCTTCGTAGTACAAGAGAATGTCCCCTGGTATCAGATCAGATGCAGGGATGCCTTTTTTGTTTATGATTACCTTAACTTCCTTAAGGCCTGATCGCTCCTGTACGAGCTTCGTGGCTTCTGCTTCGGTCATCTTGATCATTCTGTCGCCACGGCCGTTGTCTATAACGCCGCAGTGACACTTGCACGGGAGGCCTCCTCCGTGCTTCCAGCAGGCCCACGCGAAGCCTATGCAGTTCCACCCTTTGTACTTGCCCGTTAGATTGTGACATACAGGGCACTGGTGAGTCTTTGAGTCGTCAGTCCAGACCTTGTACTTGTACTCTCCGCTGTCGCAGGTTTTCTTCGCCCATTTGCAGATTTTATTGTCCAGAGCGACGATCTCATTGACACGAGCCTGAACTTTGTCCGCATCATACCCTGCTTTTATGAGCTTGTCGCGGCGTGTCTGGCCTGCGCCCCATTTGCCGATTAGTACCTCGAATGATATGTCGTTTATGCTTTTTGCCATTGCTGCCTCCTGCGGATAGTTCTTCTTATTTTGGCGGATCTACCTTTTTCGGTTCTATGTAGCAGTGGTTAATGTCGATGTTTCCGCTTGCTCCTGCGATTCTTCCTTCTGACGTATACTGCCACATGACATACTTGCCCTCGTACTGGCAGACGTCGTTATACTGTGCGACCCACACGTCATACGGAAGCTTTGACATATCCAGCTGATTATGCAGCCATGAAGTCGATGCGTAGATCATCGGAGTGTAGCCTTTTTCCTTTATGCGTTCGCAGAACGCCTTTATCGCTGCCGTTCTCTTTGTCTTCGACAGCTTCGTGTCGTTCGCTCTTCCGGCGATTTTTTTCCCGTTCTCATAGTAGAAAACGTTTTCGCTGTCTACACCAATCGGGAACGAGATCGGAACGCCTGCGGTCTTCCAGAGCTTAATAGCATAGTCCGCCTCTTCCCGTCCCTCTTTGGCCGTTATGGCCTCCGTGAACATGTAGATGCCTACCGGCACTCCTGCTTTGTATGCTCCCTTAATATGGTTTAAGAACATCGAGTCTGTCTTCAGCTTGCCGCTCCCGGCGCCTCTGAGGCCGCATCTTATAATGGCGCCCTGCACTCCGTCGGCCTTTGCCTTCTTCCAGTTGATCTCGTCCTGGAACTCCGATATATCTATGACCTTGTAGGTCTTTGGCGTGGGAGGATATACGGCTTTTGAATTATTATTCAGGTATTTCTGCCAGGCCTTCATGGACTTCGGCCCGAAGATGCCATCGGCTTCTACTCCGAGTTTCTTCTGCCATGCCTTGATTGTCTTCTCTCCCAGGACTCCGTCCTGTGATGCTCCGACCCATCTCTGCAGGTTCTTGATGCAAGGACTGCCTCCTGAGCCGCCCTGCACTGCTGTGAGGGATGGATAGTACTTCCGGAGGTTAAGGTTCTGGCTTGAGATTACTCCGTCGGCTGTTGTCCCGAAGAATTCCTGCATTCTGTATACCGTTTCAGTGCCGCCGATTCCGTCCACGAGGAGCTTCGGTGGAACTATGGGTCCGCCGCTGATGCTCGGATTCACGATGCATCCTCTGAACTTGTATAGTTCGTTCTGATCCCATCGTCCGTTCTCGTTGTTCCTTCGGAGGTTTTTGAATGCCCAGTCTCTTGAGCCCCATCCGCTCTCAGATGTAAGGATTGTGCCATCTTTATAGATGGCTTCTACTACGGCCACGTGGCCAGCTCCGTCTCTTCCGTCGAGAGTTGCTCCCTTCTGCCAGACCATGATGCCGCCGAGTGTAGGCTTTGAGGAGATTTTGAGACCCTGCCTCTTAGCGCTTTCGATGAAGTTCTCCGCGTTGCAGATCAGCTGAACCCTGAAGCGCTTCTCGATGCCCTTGAGTTCCGGATCGTTTATGATCTCATTGAACCTACCATTGGCATAGCCTACGCAGTTTGCGAGCACGTTCGCTCCGGCTATAGTCGGACTGCCAGCGACCGCTCCGTTCAGGCCACCTGTTACCTGTCGTATATAATACCTATTGTTCTTCGGCTGGCTCTTCCTCTGCTTCATTTTCTTCCTCCGCTGATATCTGTTCGTCTATAGTGGTCTCGAGCATCTCCGGTCCGTCTGAATTGAATCTCGTCTGGATCTTCTCGTCTTCATCAAGCTTCATATGCTGCTTGAATACCTGATGCAGGCCGACTGCTGCGAGTCCTGAGACCATGCCTTTGACCACGCCCTCATAACTCAGACCACACACAAAAATTCCCGAGAGCGCTCCGAGTACGAGTAGCACTGTCGGGATCCATTTGTCGTCGGTTGGCATCCACTTCTTCATGACGAAGCCGATGCACAAGGCGCCTGCCGTGATGATTGGTATCATGTAGTCGTCGATGTTTTGAATGTCCATTTCTTGTCCTTTCTAATTGATTACGTATGTACCAACGAGCATTAGATCCGTCGTAAGAGTCAGTGCGGTGCTTGATGTATTCCGGACTATAATATCGCCGTCGCCGTTAATATTGCCGACCAGCAATCTTTGCCCTAAATAGGTGCTGACTCTGCCGGCGGTTGCCGGAAAAAGCTTTGATGTGTTTAGCTTTCCCACAAAGATGTTTCCGCCTGCGGCGACTTCTGTTGAATACGGAGATATGCCTATTTGAACGCTAACGATTTTTCCGCAGCGCAAAAATTTTGTGTTTGCCATATTCATCTCGGCACCGGATGTTCTTGTAATGGAGAAGGGCTCGTTGACTGTTGTCAGTTGATTTCCTATCCATTTCAGTAAACTTGAGAGGGTGTTCATACTGCCACCCCCTCTCCTGTTGCTATGGAATAGCTATCCAGTGCAGGGCAGGTGTTCTTGTTGCTGTTCCTGCATTGAATACTCGGACTGTG
The DNA here is from genome assembly GCA_017432075.1 of Mogibacterium sp. Taxonomy (GTDB): domain Bacteria; phylum Bacillota; class Clostridia; order Peptostreptococcales; family Anaerovoracaceae; genus Crickella. The sequence continues at coordinate 10,776 of JAFRJV010000012.1, forward strand.
AAGCCTGTTGTTGTCACGTTGATTGCAGCGGCCATAACTTGGCCCATCTCTCCTGCTTCTGAAGTCGAAGAGAGTGTTACTGCCACAGCTGGCGCTGACGAGTACGAGTTCGGAAATGTTATTTGTCTGTCTAAATACGAATTCGCCCCTACATTTTGTCCGGAGAGATATCCGCCCTGAATCCTGTTGAATCTGTTCCCGATAAATTTCAATATGCTGCTTAATGTATTCATGCGTAGCACCCCCCCCTGAATGCCTCAAGAGCGAGTGTTTGCAAGGTTTTGAGGACTTTACGCGCTACCCCCCCCACTTTCTGCCAGAGGATATCGACGTTCAATGTGCAGTTATTTACATTTCCTCCAACGGCTCGGAAAATGCCGTTGACTTTTGCAGTCCCGTTCGATGCCTCTGAGAGCCTCATTGACGACGCTAAGGCGTATGAGCCTCCGCTTCCGGATCCGTTATCGACTCGCCACCCTGCGACAGCAAGTGGATAGTATCCTGCTTTTGTGATGGTGTATGTCGTGTTATTAAGTGTTCCCTCGTTTATCGATAAGGTTGTCGTGACTGCGTGTGTAGCCCGGACTACGTTTATTTTATTGCCGATAAACTTCAAGAGTGATGATAAAGTATTCATATTCCCTCCTTCCTTAGTCCTGAGTCCATCCGAGTGATGTGAATAATGTGATCACTTCTGCGTCGATGTCGTTGTCTGCTACTGTCTGGATCCAATCGGTTCCGTCATATGTGAACAGAACGACGCTTCCTGCGCTCCACGCTCCTCTGAGTGTAGATGTCGTTGTTTTTGTTTTGATTGTCTTCGCACCGGTGCTGTTTACGTTCAGAGTCGGAGCTACGACCGTGTTCGTGTTGGTGAACTTCACGGCGATAGTTTCTCCCGTCTTCAGAACGAATCCCGGACAGGTCACGGTCTTGTCGGTAGTCTCCGATGATGACGAGCAGGTACCGTACCAGATTCTGGCTTTAGTTCCTACGATGTCCTCTACCGCGGTGCTCATTTCGATTTTTGAAGTAGTTATTCCGTTATCTATGGCCAGATAGTCTCCGGCTGCCGGTGTTCCCGAAAAATCTCCGAGCTGATGAATTTCCTTCATGTGACGCCTCCTGACTATTCTGTGAGCTTATGCTCCTGGATATACGTTCTAATATCTTCGATATTCTTCTGGAGATCCGCATCGACTACATAGAAGTTGCCCTTGTTGTTCTGCGATATCATGTCGCCAGTATCTGCGTCGATTTCGTCATAGGTGTAACTGATGCGGTTTCCGCCGTTCACGTTCAGTGCTGCAAATGATGCGAGTTGCTTAATTGTAGCCATAGAGTAGTTCCTCCTGTTCTTCAATGAATTCTGATAAGTTTAGATCGTTATCTGTAATTCGTTCGTATTCCTCGAGGCCATTTTTATATTGCTCAAGTCTTATATTGTTATAATCTTTCTGTTTGGCTTTCAGTTCCCATGCGACTTTGAGCCTCGGAGTTCCCTGGATGGTGAAGTAGCGAGGGCCTTTTTCCGCTATCCAGCAGTCTCCCTCTCCTTCCTTCTGCAGGAACACCTGATATTCGGCCATCTCTGCTATGGTCTCAGTGAAGATGTCGTCGATGTCTACATAGCAGAGTCCCTCTTCATCAAGCACGGCTTCTCCGATGTCCCCGAAGAGTGGTGTCGGAGTTTCGTAACAGTAGAGGAGTCTCTCTGTGTAGTTGTCGGTTTTTACGGCTCTGGATTTCGTCCCGTAGACTTCCAAATTCTTGTCTATTTCACAGCTTCCAGTTGTATAAATGTTTCCAGAGCTTACAGAAATGCTTCCCCATACAGTTACTACTGTTCGACTGGATTCAATATGCACTAAAGTGTTGCTACCTCTGTTTATTCTTAATACGAAGTAGTCCGATCCACCTGAATTCATTTGGCTCAAGTGGAACGAATATATTTTTGAATATGATTTCGGATTTGTCCCTCCTATCTTTCCTATAAAGTTGAGATCTCCTTCGCTCAGCGAGACGCCCATAACAGACGATGTATCGTCTGCCCAGTCTACTCTGTGACTTGTCACGAGTGCATCCTCTGATATTCCTGTATAGTCATAGCTTGTTAAGTATTGAAGACCATCAGCGTTAAGTGAAAATGGTCCAATCTTACCTGTCTTTGCGGTCAGATTTCCGCTGTCATTGACATAAAAATTTCCATTGCCCAGGTTGATGGATCCCTTCGTCATGTTCAGCACGCCTGTAGCGAGGTTCCATGTCACGTTCCCGTTGACGTCCTGGAGCACTCCTGCCCGTATGAGGTTCGCGTTCAGGATGCCTGTGGTTATCATGGAGGCGTTGATACGCCCGTCCGCTGTCAATGCTATGTCAGAATAAGGACCCTCGTAGCCTGACGAGCTGTGCCCGAGTCCTCCGCGATTGAAGCGCCACACGTTTACTGCCGTATTCACATCAGGAGTATCCATGATCAGTATCTCCTGCGGATAACCATGTTCGCCCGGTGTCATTACCACATAGCCGCCGAGTCCGCCTCTTATCATCTCCGTGGCGTACTGGATGGCTTCTTCCATCATTGATGTGGTCGGCACGGTCTCCAGGATGTTCTGCCTTATAGCCTGCCCGAGTGATGTCTGCAGCTCTCCGAGCTCCATAGAGTCGTATCTGTCAAGCAGGACGTTATAGACGACCCTGACGACCTTCTGCTTCACGTTTTCGATGCCTGCATCAACATAGAAAACAGATACCGTGTCGCATAGCCCTACTCTTTGCAGCGGTGCGAAGTTCTTGTACTCCTCCGTCTGCCAGAGCTGGACGAAGTCCACGGTGAGATTCTCCGTCGGCAGCCATGAGTCGCCGCTCTCGTATCTGCTTCGTGCTGCGGATCTAAGCTGTGCTGCTGTTGGTGCTGTCTCGAATGCATCCGACAGGTCCATAGGTGCCGCATCTACTCTCTCGCCGCTCTCAGCGTATGAGATGATTATTTCCGGAAGCATCGAGACGTTTCCTTCTGTGTCTGCCCAGTACGGCACGATGGCGTTGTATGTGTCTGAGTTGTCTATGTCCTGATTCAGATTTATCAGGTTTTTTCCGTAGTAGATTTCTACGCCTGAGTCTGTTCCTCTGTTCTGGTAGAGCCTGACATCGAACTTGTCGAATACATACTCTCCGCCGCCGAAGACGTCGAGGATTGAGTTCTCTTCTCCGCCGAGCATATTCCTGGCATTTCTCGGGACGTCGTTCTTGAAGCTTGTGGTCGTGCTTTTGTCGGTCCAGAAGTTGAACGGATTTGCATTCGCCGAGTTTGTCTTTATGCCCTGCAGCGCCTGGATGCAGCTTGATGCTGTGAATGGTTTCACTACGATGTCGTTCAGCATATAGCTGATGTGATGGGCATTGAATGTGACCACTCCACGGAGATCCGGTATGCTTCTCCTATAGATGATGAACGGCTGCTCATCTCCTTTTTCATCGTGGGTGCATACTACGATTCGACCCACCTGCAGCTCCGGGAAGAGCTCGCCTGTGATTGGATAGTCGAACTCGATTTCATAGACCCCGTTCCTTTCTTCTACCGCTATGCAGCGGATAATCTGCGCGAGCCTTCCGATGCCGTTGGTATTGAATTCTGTTGTCCCTGATTCAAAAAGGATTGGTATCATAGGATCCACCACCTCGGATAGATTTCAATGTCGCCACGGCTCGCCGCGATGTCGTTTGTGCCCGGTGCTATCTTCGGGAATGCGTTCGGCACGAAGCTGACGAGATCTGATGCGCTCACTCTCGCGCCGCTTGCGTTTATCTGATAAATCTCCTGCATATCGCTGTCGATGTAGATCGGAAGCGTGCCGTCTCCGCCTATAGTGATGTTCTGATTCCCGATTCGCAGGCTTCCCGGGCCCGGCACGATGATAATCGGCGAAGACTCAAAAAGTGTCGGGTTCTCAAATGTCTCAACCATATATGTCACGCCGATTTCTTCGCCTGTGTCTGTTACTATAGGATCCTGCGTGTGATCTACGAGGATGTCTTTTTCGTATAGCTCAATCGGCTGCTCGCCGCTTGATAAAAAGCGCTGCGGCTTGCAGTTGAATACGATGTCGAATTCTCCTGCGGTCGAATATGCGACAGGATCCACTTCGAGCCCTGACTTGTAGAGCCCGAGCCTGTATTCATCCGGATGATAGCTGTCTGTGATTCTCACATAGCTAAACCTGGATGCGAGCTCGTTTCTTATCCTCCGGAGCTTCGCTGCGAATTCCTCCTGCGAGCTTGCGAATACTCCGGCAGGATATGTCACTTCGATGTTCTCGAAGCGACCCTGGTCTATAGCCAGGTCGCCATTCCTGCCCGGGATGGATATCATCTCCACAGCTCGCTCCGGTGCGTTGTAGACCGCTTCGCCTGTTATGTAAACCCCGTATTCGAGACTATTTATTCCGTCAAAGTCGAAACTTCTAAATATTGCCATAAGCTGACTTCCTTTGCTTCTGCCACTGCACGAGCACTCTCTCCACTTCTCTGGCTATGTCTGAAGCTGACTGATGCGCCTGTGGATAGATGTTTATAACCGGCGCTGAGCCGCCTGCTCCACTCTCCTCTCTGACTATCTTCCGGAGATCGTCGAGTGCTCCGACGAATTCAGGCCTCTTTTCGCCTACGCCGATGACCGAAGGGCTGTTGAAGATTCCGCCCTTGTCGTACCAGTCGACGCTTATCTTCGGGATGGAGATCACTCCGCCTATGTCCTCCCACTCCCATGAGAAGTGCGGAAGCTTGATGTCCCCGAAGAAGTCGCTCAGATCTATAGGAAAGAGTCCCTTTATTTTGTCAATGATTTCTTTGATCTTGTCCCACGCTTTTGTGAATGGCGAGGTAAGCTTGTCCCATATTTTTTCAGCGGCATTAGAGATGGTCTCTTTTACCTTGTCCCATGCTCCGACGATAGAGTCCTTGAGAGTTTTTACCGTTCCCGAGACAGTGGTCTTGATGCTGTTCCAGGTGCCGACGAGCTTGTCCTTGATTGCTTTTACCGCTCCGGAGATGGATTCTTTGACGCTCGTCCATATCTCTTTTAGTTTTGCTCCGACCGCCTGGGCTGTCGCCTTGATTTTGTCCCAGTTCTTGTAGAGCAGGACGCCTATAGCAATCACTGCAGCTATCGCTGCGACTATTCCGGCTATAGGTCCGAGTGATAGCGCTGTCATGGCACCGGAGAGAGCGCTCATCACGCTCATTATCGAGCTGATGGCGAATGCCACCTTTCCGATTCCTATCAGGAGCGGCGCAAGCACTGCGACCACTCCGGCTATTCCTGCGATAACTGTCAGGAGTCCAGGATCTAACTTGCTCAGCCAGTTTGCGAAGCGTCCGACCAGATCTACTACCTTCTCAAGAGCCGGCGCGAGATAGCCTGCAAGCTGTGAGCCTACCTGCGCCAGTGCCACGGATCCGAGCAGCTTCATCGTGTCGAGGCTGTCGTTGAATTCGTTAGCTTTGTCGAGGGTCTCCTGGTCTACATAATCGAGGCCGTACTTTGCCATAGTGTCCGCGACCATCTTGTAGGTCTCGCCTCCGTCCTCTATCAGAGGATTGAGCTCTGCTGCGGATTTTCCCATCAGCTGCTGAGCGATAGCGTCACGCTCTGTCTCGTTGGTCATTTGTCCGAGAGCTTTCAGTGTATCCTGGAAGATATCTTCGCTGTCTCTCAGTTCTCCGTTCGAGTCTGTAACCGCGACGCCGAGCTTCGCAAACGCTTCTGCCTGCGTGCCGGTTCCGGATGCTGCTTCATAGGCATTTCGGCCGAGTTTCTTCACGGACTTTGCAATCGTCTCTGTGGATACATCCACAAGGTCTGCAGCATAGCCATATTTTTGAAGTTCGCCGGTGCTGATGCCGGTGACCTTCGAGAGTGTGTTCAGATCATCAGCTGCAGTGCCTGCCTTCACGGAGATAGCTCCGAGGCCTGCTACGACTCCGGCAGCGGCCATAGATACGCCCTTGAGGGACTGACCGACAGAGTCTATCTTTGTGCCTGCCTCTTTGAATTGTTCTGACAGGGCTTTCAGATTTGCGTTTCCGACCTCTTTCAGCTGCCCCTCGAAGGTTTTCAGCTTCGAGTTTGTCTCCACAATTTGCCTCTGAAGTTTCCTGTACTCTTCGGAGTTTTTGTCTACTCCGGCAGCGTCCATCTGCTTCTGTGCGTTCTTTAAGGCTTCGAGCTTTTCCTTTGTCTCGTTGACCTTCTGCGTCAGAAGCTGCTGCTTCTGTCTCCAGAGCTCCACGCTCGTAGGATTGAACTTCAGAGCCTTATTGACCGAGGACAGCTCTTTTGTGGTCTTCGCCAGCTCTGAGTCCACCTCTCTGATGGCCTTCTGCAGCGGCGTGGCGTTTCCCCTGAATTCTATTGTGATGCCTTTGATTCTGTCTGCCATAGCTTATCCCCGATGGTATTCCGATGTCTCCTTCGGCGTTGCGAGTCTGTACTTCTTTGTCTTCTTTGCTTTGCCGCCTACCTCTTCATTTTCAGTTTTCTTGTTTCTCTTGTTCCATTCCTGGACGTAGTCAACGATCTGACCGACCGTCATGCGCTGCATGTCCGGCTTAGTCAGGCCGCGCTCTATGCCTGCGAGGTAGATGGTGTTCAGTGTCATTTTTTCTTTTTTGTTTGATTTTTGGGCTTCAGGTCCTTTGTTGCTTCCTTTGCTCTCTCCGTCAGCCCCGTCCAAAAAGACGATTCTACGCCGGATATCATGAGCTCTGCTATTGCCGGCAGTATTACCGTGCCGATAGGAAGCGATTCGTGATTCGGTCCTGCGAGCTCCTTCTGCCACTTAATGTGGTCAGGTATAGTCTCATCGTAGGCTTTTGCCATCGCCCACGTTATGTGCATGATGTCTGATGCATCGAACGAGCCGAAGCCTCTGGCTATATCCAGCATCCTGTCCGGATCTCCGAGTACTCCGAAGACGTCCTTCTGCTCAAGTTTGTCGAGTTTTCCGCCCTTTTCCTCTGCCAGGCCGCTTATAAGTGGGCCTATGCCGAGGAGAAGCGGCATCAGCGTGTTCAGAATGTCTTTCCCGAACTGCGCCTGGTAGTGCTCTATCCAGAGCGTGTCGTTTGCGAGAGTGATCTCGAGCCCCTCTCTGAGTTTTATAGTCTTGACCATGTTTATCCTCCTCTATGCAAAAAGCCGAGGCGGAGCTATTCCGCCTCGATTTCTGCAATCATATCTGCTTTGGTCATCTTCATGTTCAGATCTATGCCCTGACCGAATGCATAGTCTACGAGCTCAGCTTTCGTCATGTTTCCGAGATTTACCGAGCCGCCCTCTTCATCCTCCGGTGCTTCCTGCGCTATTTCATTAGAAGCTGCCATCATCGGACTATTCAGCGACTCGCTCTCTATTCCGACTCCTGCTCCGGAAGCTTCGGCACAGGTGGATTAGTGAACAGTGTCGCGAATCCTGCCTTGTCCTGGCCGTATGTGACCTTCGTTATTCCGGTCTCGTTGTCTCCTGTGAATGTCAGGCTGATAGTCTCTGTCTGTACTTCCACGGAGTCTTCGATGGTAGCGGCCTCTCTGTTGATGAATCCGAGGGATCCGTTGTACCAAATGACCTTTTCAGGTCCTTTATCGCCCTGGAATTCGTACATCATGTAGATGGACGGTTTGACCGGGTTCTTGACTTCGGCTATACCTCCGTCGTCGAGCTCGACTTCACCCATGAACTGCTTCCTGAATTCATCGTCGAATCTTGCTACTACGAGGTCGCCCTCATAGGATCCTGTCGTGTATGAGCTATAGTATGCCACATTATCCGCCCAGAAGGTGTAATTCTCGCCCTGACCCTCCGGAGACCAGCCCACGGCACCCGTCTGCTTGTACGGCGTACCGAGCGTGACCTCACCTGTCTCATCATTGACCGAGTAGGTTCCGATGTATAGATCACTGAATCCGAACAGGACTTTGTTTTCTTGTTCTCTTCTTGCCATCTTTCTTTCCTTTCCCTTTAACCGAGATAGTAATAAATAGCGAAGAGGTCCTCATCGTCGAGGTACACATCTTCGCTCTTCTCATATTGGAATCCGGCAGCGAGGAGCGCTGCCTCGATTCTCTCTTCATTCGTTTCGCTTTTGTCGTCGAAGTAATACTCTACGTTGTAGATGTCCTGGCTCCAGTAGTGAGTGTTATCCGCGGAAGCTTTCTCCTGCCCGGCTCCGTAGTAAACAAGAAACGGAGGTTTCACTTCGTGCTCCTGACCCTCTTCATCGATGTATGTTCTTCCTCGGAAGAGCATATACGACCACGGCAGGCCTATGCTCTGAAGTGCCTCTTTGATGCGTTCACTCGATTTTTTTCCGTTTATCATTTGCGGAGCCTCGCTTTCACTGCCAGCTCGAACCTCTGGATGCCTGCATCTGCTGCAGGGCCTATATGTGGGATTGCTCTCACTCTTCCATAGGTGCCGTACTGGTTCCTGGTCACATGTCCGTGCTCAAGAGGATGCGTGAGCCCCGGAGAAGATCCGTTGTAAACGACGTAGGAGACGAGGTGCGCCTGCTGCCGCTTCTTCACTTTCCAGCCTCTTGCATATTTGCCCTTACCTCTGCCCTTCTCTCTTCTCGGGCTGTTGGCTTTCAGTTCTTTTGCCGTGACGTTCGCCGCTTCTTCTGCAGCTTCGTCTATGGCATCCTGAACTTCCTGCACGTATTCAGTCAGGGCAGCGTTCACTTCTGCTACCAGGTTTGTCGCCATATCTTGACCTTTCTTCTGCGGTTATCTCCAGACGGTCTGTTCCCGGCACTCTGTAGACTCGTGTCACATAGAGCGTATGCTCTGTGCCGATCCAGTCCGTGTATTTGATGAACTTCTCGCCCTCGTAGTCCTTAAAATGGGACAGTATGAAGGCGTACTCCGGATGCATGTCTGCCTGCGCCGCCGAGTAGAATTCAGCTCTTGATACCGAATTAACCTGGCAGAGCACGTCGCGCGGAAGTTCTTCCGCGTTCATATTGCCTACATCATCCCTTGTGTATATCGTCTTTACGAGAGTTATAACGTCGTCCATCCTATTCCTCCTGGAGCTTCTGGCTGAATAGCCTGTTGTTCATCATCCATCTCAGCATCCGAGGCATTCCCTCCTGCGTGTCGCGTTTCCTCCAGAGGAACGCCGCGTACATAACAACGAGGTTCCCGTCAGAGATCGCTTCCGTCAGCTTGATGCCTTCTATCTCGATGGCTGCCCGTGCAGCTTCTAAGTACTGCACGAGCCTCTCATCGTATGCTGTGGTGGTGATTCCGAGATCGACCTTCAGTGCGGTCAGCATTGTATTTTCGTCCATCTCGGCCTCCTATCATGCGCTTTGTATTACTTCTTTGATCTGCGCCTTTGTCATCGACGAGGATGCCTCGACACCGAGCTCCTCCGCATAAGCCAGCAGCTCAGCTTTGGTCATGCTCGATAGATCGACGGCCGGCGCTTCGGATGCGCCCAGCAGATTTGCCGGCGCTTCCGTGTTATCCTCGCCGGAGGTTATTCCGACTCCTGCTCCGCGTTTGCGTCGTCAGGCGCGAATGTCATCTCAGCCGATGGTGTAGCACCGTTTAAGCCGATAGCGACGAAGCCTTCTGCGATAGATGGCTTGCCGTCATATCTGGCTGTGCCCTTCATGACTGTCTGGTCATTCAGGAAGCGAACGTGCTCGGATGTAGCGAACTTCTGGCCTGCTCTCTCGCCGAGGAGATAGAGGTCGAAGAATCCGCCGATGATAACGTTATCCTGTACGAAGTCGAGCACTTCGATGGCTCCGCCGATAACAGGCATTCTGTCGAGTACGCCTGTCACGATGTTACCGGCAGCATCTACGGAGATAGCTGCTGCAGCCAGGGCTGTGTATGTTGCCTCGTTCATTACAAAGACCTTATCGCCTCTCGAGTACTTGCCTTTGGCAGCTCCGAAGTCTGATACGATTTCAGCGAAGAGCTCAGGGCCTGTCTTGCCGGATGCGATGGTCTTGATATTGGATGTGTGGAGGTCTACCCACGGTCTTGCTGTTGCAGGATAGTCTGCAGGCTGTGCTGTCTGTGCGAGTCTTGTGACTACGCCGAGAGGCATTCTTGTGCCTGTTCCGTAAAGGATAGCCTTGTCGAGTGCGAGACCGATTCCTGCGCCGAGTGCTACGATGATTTCACCGAGCAGGTCGATGTCTGAGTCCTCGATGTTGGCGTTGCAGATGGCATAGAAGCCGCCTACCTTCCAGCAGTTGATCTCTGTGTCGTTGAACGCGAGGTCCATCTCGTTGAGATTAGCGCAGCAGTCGGTCCATACTGCTTCCGGGATTGTGCCCATGATAGGCTGTCTGCCCTCACCTGATACGGCTACGACGTTAACGTGCTTGTACAGTTTGCTGTATTCGAGGATGTTCTCTCTGAGCAGAGGAAGTACTACTTCCGGGATGAGGAGGCCTACGTTAGTGATGGCTCTCTTCTCCCTGATTCCGGTTCTTACCTCTTCGAGGAAGCCCTGAACGTCTTCCCTCTGCATCATGACTGTTCTGTCTTCTCTTGTCATGCCCTTGAAAACGGATCTTGTCTTCATGTTCATTGCTGTTCTTTCCTTTCTTGCTTCTGGTTCTGCTGCAGGTGCCGGTGCTGGTTCCGGATCTGCTGCCGGTTTTTCCTGTTTGCTCTCGAGCTCGTCGAGTTCTGTCTCGAGATTTCTAACCTCTTCATCGAGGTCAGTCTTTGCCTGCTCGTGCTCTGCCTTCTCGTTATCGTAGGTATCGATGGCCTCTCTGACGACGTTCTTCTGCTCTTCGGTCTCAGCTTCTGCTATAGCTGTCTCAAGCTCTGCCTGTCTTCTCTCGAATTCAGCGTCTTTGGCTCTTAAAGCTGTGAGCATTTTCGTCTTGTCGTCGAGCTCTTTTCTCAGCATCAGTGTTCTAAGCATCTTTCGATTCTCCTTTCAGTTTTGCGAGCATCTCACTTCGCCACATCTCGTTCTGGCGTTTTATGATCTGCTCTCTCTGTTCTTTTCTGGCCTCCACGGATGTCTCCGTATAGGCCGGGAACGTGCATACCGACACTTCGTAGAGTTTCACACTGTTGATAGTCCAGTGAACGCTCCCATCTTCCCGGAAGTCGGTTTCCTCGGATAGGATGTCGAAGCCGAAGCTGCACTGGTTCACGTCTCCGCGCTTGACTCTGAAATACAGGTTCATCGCATCCTGGTCGTTCGGATTGATCAGTATGGACCCCCACAGTCCTTTGTCGTCTTCGCGAAGCTCAAGCGTTCCTGCCTGACTGCGTCCCAGTACATACATCGTCACGTGGTCCGTCAGAGCGCGCACATCTCCATCAAGAGTCTCGGAGAATGCGCCCGGAGCGACGGATTCCGTCATGCCGGGAGCAATCTCATACACGCTATTAAAAACGGCGAAGTAGCCTTCGATTCGCTTCTCTTCGCCGTCTTCCCTCGTTTTAAAATTCGATGCGATTGACCGCACCTGTCTGATGTCAGTCCTTGTCTTTTCCATTGCCTCTTCCTTTTATCCTGCAGCGTGCGGCTGCATCCGTCTGATAGTAGTGTCCTGAGACACCGCAGTATCTCAAAAACATGCAAAGCTCTCCGGTATGCTTGCACCAGAGTTCTCTCTTCTTTCCTCTGCATTCGCAGTCATTACATAGTGTTGCCATGTTCTTTTCCTCTCTAAGTTGCCGCGACGTATGTACAGTTGAGGTTGAGCCAGGCGTTGTTCGGAACTGCTATCGCAGACGCGCCCGTCGAGTACCGCGCGCACTTCAGCGTTCCGTCTGTCTCAATGGTGAGTAGGAATTTGGCCTGTGACGTGCCCTGTGCCAATACGCACTGTCTGTACAGCGGTTCGCAGCCACTTGGGACCTTACCCATCACGAAAGTACCTGTGCTCGATCTTGCGTTTATGTTCTTGAAGGCTCCGCACAAATTGACCATGCGGCCGTACTTGACCGCCTTCGGCTCTTCTGCGTTTCCCGAGGCCGTTGAGTACGCCACGCACTCGTTGATTACTTCTTGCGTGTCCGGGTCCAGTTCTTGCTGATATGTGAAGTCGGCGTTTCCGAAGGTCTGAAACGTCAGCCCTCCGCCACCTATTGCGCTGTCAACGTATTGCTTTGTCGCCAGGTCGTCCGCCTCTGTCGGCGTGCCGCTCGATTTGACTCTGCCATCCGCTTTGACTTCAAATGCATTTGACCGAGCTGTATGGCTTGTGCCGTTTCCGACTGCTACCAGCGTGTCTGATTCGATGTCACTGTACTGGCCGAGTGCTGTTCCTGCTTCACTTCGCCCATTGGTAGTGTCGTGTCCTGTACCTGCTATCAGCCATCTGTTCTTTCTACTGATGTGCTGTCTACCGAATATTGCATTGCCGTTGCCTGTGTTATATGTATCGGCTGAAACAATGCAGTTTACATTAGATGTCGAATATACTCTCTGTCCGATGACGAGTGACGCCCCAACACGTCCACCTACGCATTGTCCGATATATTCCGAGCAAAATCCGCCAGTAATGCCTCCGAATACCCTTAACGTTGTTACCGCTTGTGTTGGGTTAGCCGTTGTAGCTACTGTAATCGTGATAGGCTTCGTGCTGTCATCTGCGCTACTGTCGGGTGTATAGTCTGAGCCATCTATCTTTACACTCGTTACTGGCACAATCTGATTCTCTTTTGAGTAAGCTTCGCTCTGTGACAAATACCCACCGTTAGCAAGAACGGCACAAGCTATACGGTTAGCGTAATTGTTTGCCACCGTGTAAGTCGTACTCCCTGCCGCATGACTTCCTGTTAACGTAAGGTTGACACCTGTTACAATTGCAAAGTCCCTTGGAGCATCAAGGTTCATTCCTTTTGCGTCTGTAATGAGAAATGAAAAATCTCCTACTGCTCGTGGCTCTCTGTCCTTGCTGTGGAAGATGCCCGTCGTTCCGCTAAATGCTCCCAGCCGTCCGCCCACGTCGAGTTGTCCGTCTGCGTTCAGCGTCACGCTCTCGCTCGGATTCAGCTTCACGAGGCCTGCTATCAGTTCTGTGGCCAATCCCGGAAGGTCTGCCACGTTAGCTTTGTCCGTTATGAGGACGCCGCTGTCTATAGCCTGGCCGTTAGCATCGACTATGAGGATGTGGTTGACGACAGGATCCGTCACTTTGTCCATGTAGTTGCCGGTGCCCACGGTCCTGATTCCTCCGCGGTCATAGAACACTTCACCTGCAGCCACATCAGAAGCTTCTGCAGTAGTGTCGGTGATATCCATTATCGTTGTGTCGCCATAGACTACCTTGTTCTTTGCCATCATGGCCTCCTCTCAGCTACGGAGCGACCGTTCCGATTGTGACAGTCGTGCCGTATGCGTTTGCTGTCTCGTTGTAGTAGATAGCTTCGACTGTTACCTGTGACAGGTAGTCATATCCGGCATCCGGCAGAATTACCTGCTGCGTGGTGTATGGTGTAACTGTCTTGGCCTGCGCTGTTACACCCTCGCCGGTGTATGTACCTGTCACGCCGAGGATTTCCACGCCCTCTTTGATATTGCCCGGGATAATCTTCGCGGCTTCCGTTGTGTCGATTCCGACTTCTGCGGAGCCGTCAGAATATCCTGCCGGTATAGTGTACGGAGTGTCCAGGTCGCTTATGCTGCCGCCTGTGCCTCCGTTGTTCGGCATGGTTCCTGTCAGTTTGTTACCATTCACATATGCGGTCTTCGTTGCCAGTATCTCGGAGGCAGAAGCTGTTGCATCGGAAGTGTCCGCGTTATAGGTGCAGGTTCCGGTTATCTTTTCTCCGTCACGCCCGTATGCGGTCTGTCCTTCAAGTATCTGGTCTCCGTTTGTCTGCTCCAGCGTTGCATCGGTCAGGTCTACAAGTACCTGTCCGCCGTATACCACTTTATTCTTTGCCATTGTCTTCTCCTTTGCTTAGCTTGCAATCGTCACGGTGGTTCCGTATAGATTCGAGACTTCATCATACGGGACTTCGTAAACTGTGACGTCGTCTCTCATGTTCTTTCCGTTCGTCTGAAGTACCTGCTCTTCCCACGCTTTCGGCGTGACTTCGTAAGGGCCCTGATACGGATCGTACCCGTGCTCTACTACTGTGACTTCTCCGAAGCATACAGTGAAGTCCTCTTCATCGCGGAAGCAGATATCGAAGGCCTGGCTCTCTTCAAATTCTACGAAGAAGCATCCGCATTCTCTCATATGATCCCCTCCTTGAGGATGTTGCAGACCTTAGTTTTGATAATGTTCGATGCGACTGCGGATCCGTCCGGATATCTTCCGCGGATCTGTATCTCCACGTCGCCCACTGATGAGAGCGCGAGCGTGTCTTCCTGGCTCAGCTCTACTTCAGCCACATAGATGGTCTTCTCTTCCTCCGTCTCCTCGGTGATTGTGATATCGTTTATGGTCTTCTCGATTGCCGTATTTCCTGACTGTTTGTATGTGATGTACAGGACGTCCATTCCGGTAATATCCATCTCGGTTCGGAAGTAGTTCTTCGGCGTTGTTCCTCTACGCATCCTCACCACCTCCTGTCTGCACCAGCTTGCCCTGCTGTCCTATCATGCCCATCGGTATGTAATTCTCGAGTATCCTGAGTTCATCCAGGCCCTCAAGCGGACTCATGCCGATTCTGTCTCTGACCTCGTTTCCGGTTATGAAGCCCTTGTCTGAGAGTCCACCGAAGACGTCGGCTATGGTCTTGATATCCCAGTCCATCAGACTCAGGATGTTGAACTTCCAGTACCATTTCGGATTGAGTATGAGTTTCTTCGTCAGCTCCTGCTCTATCTCCTGCGCTATGATGCGGACCCAGGATGCTATCCAGTTGTTCCATGCTTCTTTGTCGTAGTCTCCGACTCCGAGAAGGAACGGAGGCACGCCGATTATCATGGCGACTGTCCTCTTGTCTATCTCTACTCCGTCGGCTATGGCCAGATCTGCGAGTGACAGAGGCTTGACTGTCGTTACATCGAACTGATCTGCAGGTATGAGCCACGGCTCTCCTACTTCCTGAGCTTCGACGTACTCGGCCATCAGCTGCTTTCTTTTTTCCGGATCTGATAATTCATTCGTCAGAGAGTCCACCTTCACGATGACAGAAGGCTTCCACTTTGAACTCATGAAGCCTTTCTTCGTGGCTGCTGCCTGCTTCAGGTTGTTTGCCACGTCCTTCAGCAGCACTGTGATGCCCTTGCCTTTCCACGGATAGAATCTGTCCGGATTGTCTACGAAGTGCAGCACCTCGTTCGGCTTGAAAGTTTTGCCGTCTATGTATATGACGTAGCTCCTTCCGTCGGCTGTCTGATTGAATGTGACCTTCTGCGCCGGCACCGGCACCATGTTGTCGATGTAGCCTCTTCTGGTCTTGACCTGAACGACCGCGTTGCCCTTCCCGTGGAGGAGCATGTTCATGACGATGGCCTCCATGAAGGTCCGCCTGGTCATGTTGTTGTTTGGATCTATGTCGAGCTTCCTTGACAGCTCGTTATGTATGCGAATGTCGCCGGAGTCTCCGTTCTCCATGAGCATGATCGGCATGGAGGATATGAGCATCGCGATTCTTCTGCATGCGATGTATACTTCCGGATTATCTGCGAGTGAGGTGTAGCCTGCGCACTTGATATCATCCTCTGTGTCTGACATCCATATTGCTATCGGGCTCTTGCCTTTAGCTGCCGCTCTTACTCCGCCGACTTCGTTTGTGTTTGTAAAATAATCAAAGATTCCCATTATTTCTTTTCTCCGTACCACGATGTCTTCTTTGCGCGCTCCATGTCTTCGAGCAGCTGCACTGTTGCGAAGACGGAAGCGTCAAACAGATCTATTCTCTGAGTCGGTTCGATTTTCTCGTACTGGATCATATCGTCCGTTTTTTCAATTGCTTTAACGTTCTGAACGCAGTATTCATAAGCATCTGAGCCGAGGTAGTATAGCTTGTCCTCTTTGGCCTTCTTCTCGATGTATCTGAAGCCCTGGCTCTTAACGTAGTAGTACTGTGGCTGGTCTACGACCGTGAACTTCTTGCTCTTCATCTCCATGAAGAATTCCCTGGCGAATTTCTTGTCTTGTCCGATGATGCGGATCTTGAAGCCTTTCCTCTTCATCTCCTCGAACCATGCGACTACTTCTGCGTGGTTCACTGTCTCGCCGTTCGTCATCGTGAGCCATCCATCTTCCTGCCATCCGAAAAGTGGTATGTTGTCTTCGTCTGCCTTCCGGTAGGCCTGAGCTATAGGGAAGAACGCATGCGTGATGATTATGAGCGTTCCCTTGTATTCTCCGACCAGAGCGGCCGCTGTTAAGTCGAACACTCTCGAGAGATCCGCTCCTCCGTACCATCTGATCGGCAGCTTCGCAAGCTCCGCCAGCTTCCACTTGTACTTCTTGTCTGACCTTCTGAACTCCTCGATATCGAAGTATGCCTTTACCGCTGATGTGTAGATGTTCAGGCTCTTCGCGAAGAATTCTTTTCTCTTTTGCGGATCGTTCTGTGCCTGCAGCGCGTCGTTCATCAGCTCCTCCGGAGAGACTGTCACTCCGTATGAGAGGTTCGCCTTCTCGTGCTGAATAGGATTCGTGTAGTCGACGTTGCCGTTGTCGTCCTGGTCTCCTCTTGCTATGAGAGCGAAGAACTTATCGTCGTTGACTGTTCCGTTCGCGACTTTGATCGCGTACTCCATGTGTCTGTAGCCGAAGCTGTTAGCATTGTCTCCGGCTGTTGTTATGCCGAACATGAGCTTGTTTCTGTAGCTCTTCTGCGCATCTTTGAACAGAGTGTATTGCTTCGCCTTTTTATAGCCGGCAAGTTCGTCCGCTATTGCGAAGTTGCAGTTGAACGAGTCCTGACTGTCCGGGTTCGATGCCAGAGCGTTGATGTCTATTCTTCCGTCCGGTCTTCCCTCTTCATCTCTGAATTGATATTCAATCTGATGATTGAAACTGTTGTCCAGGATCCGCATATCTTCGTCATCATCGAGTCCGTGATATTTCATGTTGAACTTCAAAAAATTAAAAGCCTGGAGCGTCTGCTTCAAGCTGTTCGCCACGATGTACTCTGTGGATCCTGATTGTCTTTGAAGTATGCCGACTGCGAAACTAAACGCCGACACGAAGGATGTCTTTCCGTTCTTTCTGGCTACCATCAGGAACGCTTCTGTGAAGCGCCTTATCTCGGTGCCTACGTAGTACCAGCCGAGGAGGTTTACTGTCGTAAATATCTCCCACCTCTGCAGGATGAATTGTTCTCCCATCAGAGGCCTGCCCTGCATGTCTTCTCCCTGCGCATGCACGAAGAAGCCCTCCATGATGGAGCATGCTGCGTTCGGCTCTCTCGGTCTTAGTTCTATGTCTGTTCTCTTGAGGTCTTCCTTGTACCTCTTGCATGCAAGGACTACTTCCGCTCCTGCTATAACCTTCCCGGATATAACATCATCCGCGTATTCGTTTGCTATCTTTACGTAGTCCTTTGCCTTCATAGTTCATCTTTATATTCCTATCTCCCGGAGCGCGTCTCCGAGGCTTGCTTTCTTCTGCTGCGTTCGCATTGATTTTTCATCTATGGCCTTGAGTCCCTTCGGAGTGAGCCCGAGTTCCTTCCAGTAGATCATGGCCGTTTTGTTCATGTCGTCATAAATGACCAGGATTGGATTCTTCTCCACGTTCGTGTGGCCGCCTTTGTTCGTCCTCTGAACGACCGGCAGCGCTCCGGAGTCCATATAGTACTTCCGCACCTGGTCCCTCGCTTCGAGAATTTCAGCGAGCGAGACTATGATGCTCTCGAAATACGGCCTGTACGTTCCTGCCTCCTGGCTGGCCTTCCTGATTCTTTTCTTCCATGCCTCTTTCTTCATCGGTCTATCACGTCCAGCTTCTTCTGCAGGAGCTTCGCTGCGTCCTTGTTGTCTATTACTTTCCACATCCGAGGATCCGGAAACCTTACGTCATACGGAAGGACCCTGCAGCCGAGAGCTTTCGCTTCTATGGCTGTACGTCCTACTGCGTAGATTTGTTCGTATTTTGCCATTTCCTGCAGCAGGTCTTTCCTCTTCATGCCGGAGAGATAGTCGATGCCCTCCGGAAGATGTCCGAAGATTGTCTTTGATTTCCGCCCTGCGAATGCGACCTTCTTTGTCTTCTCCTTGACCTCGAACTGTTTCACATATTCTGTGTCTATCGAGAGCGGGAGATAGATTGCTCTGTGGCGTCCCTCTTCATCGTAGTGCTTGTATGTCTCTTCTGTGCCGCATACGAGTATCACATCCTGGAAGCCATACTGATGCAGCCAGTCGTACTTCTCCGGCTTCAGGTTATTGTGCACGAAAAAGATCGCGTGGCTTACTCCCTCGCCCGGGATGTTGATAGTGATCCAGCTCCTGTCTGTCTCAACGTTCGGGATGATGTTTTTCACTATCTCCTGCGAGTAGTAGAATGCGCCGTTGTACCTGTTGTCTTTGGCGTTCTCCCTTCGCCTCAGATATCTTGGATGAGTGTGTGAGATTATCATGAGTCCCTCTTCATGTTTGTGGTCCTCTGTATATGACCACCATGGATGGAAATGGCGCTGTGCCTTTTCCATCTCCGAATTTCAGTCTGCCCTTAATGAAACGAATTTCACTTCGATGCAGGATGTAGTTGTGAAAATATTTTGTGTCTGTTCTGGCTGGTATCAGCAGGACCACCGTCGTGTGATCTTTGTGCCCTTCTCTGTAGCACTTTTCCACCCACTTCGCTATATTGCTATATGGTGGATTACAGAACACGCGGCAACCCCCCCAGTTTTGGGCAAGCCCGTTACACTCTGCAGTGTAAAATCTTTCACATTTTGCGTTTTCTTTTGTTGCGCACGGATCCAGGTTGAAACCGAACTCCGCATTGAGCTCATCGAATAAGGACTGCGGAGTTGCCCACTCGTCGCTCTTGCTTG
>JAFRJV010000083.1 GCA_017432075.1 Mogibacterium sp.
GCGATGCACTTTCAAGAGACGGATACTTCAGTATCCGCGGCATCAAGAATACGGACGGCATCGCAAGAGTAGACGCGACCTTCAGCTGGAAGAACTCAGGCGGAACAGAGGGAAGCTCAGTGGTACAGGGCGCTACACTTGAGAACATCATCAACTACATCGGACTTGCTGAAGGAGCAGAGATAGATACAATAACTGCAATTTCCACGGATGAGAGAACTGCAGAATACAAAGCGAGCGAGATCACAACAGCTGACAGGGACGGCAATAAGGCGATGTTCATCTGGAAGGAAGACGGCGCCAATGCACAGAAGACCATAATCGGACAGTTCAAGGAAGGCGAGGAAAACAAAGGCAGATGGGCTAAGGACGTCGTAAAGATCGTCGTCACAAAGAAGACCGGCGGTGATGAACCTGCGGTAGATCCAGCCACTGTTACTGAAGAAATCAATGAACTCCCTTCGACAGTCACGACTGCTGATAAGGAAGCCATCGAAAAGGCCCGTGCTGATTACGAAGCCCTTACAGAGGAAGAACAGAAAAATCTGCCGGCAGGTACAGTCGAAAAACTTGAGGCTGCCGAAGCCAAGCTTGAAGCGGCAGAGATCAGAGAGGCTGCCGACTCAGTAAAGACGTTAGCTGAATCTTTACTGAAAGCCGCTCAGGGCAGATACTCATCGGCAAACTATACTGCTTCTACTTATATGGCTTATGAGCGTGCATATACCGCAGCTCAGGCTGTAATGAGCAACCCTGATGCAACAAAAGATGAGATAGAGGCAGCCATGACTGCTCTTGAAACAGCAAAAGCTGCACTCGTTCTGAAAAAAGCAAACCCGATGCAGGTAAAGAAAACGACCAAGCTTCTTAAAGCCAAGTCACTTAGAAAATCCAAAAAAACTGCTAAACCTGTTACAGTCAAAAATGCAGTTGGGAAAGTAACTTTCAAGAAGGTATCAGGAACCAAAAAACTGAAAATAAATTCAAAGAACGGAAAGGTTACTGTAAAGAAAGGAACTAAGAAAGGGACATACAGGATCAAGGTCAGGATCACTGCAGCGGGCAATGATTACTACAAAGCCGCGACCAAGACTGTTATTGTCAAGGTCAAGGTCAAATAGTATCAGTCCTGACGGCATATTCTAAGAAGTCATAATCAGCAGCAATAGCTCTCCCGCCAACAGGGAGAGCTATTGTGGTAAAATGCAGTTAAAATCATAAAGGCAAGAGGGGATCATGCAGAGCACTCATTTATCATCAGGAGGCAATGGGCACAAAGGGAGACTGGTTATTCCGGCTCTCTTTGTTGTGTTGCTTGCATTGATCCTGGCATGCCTTTGCATAGGAAAGTATCAGATATCACCGGGTGAATGTCTGAAGATCCTTGCAGGCAAACTGACCGGTGCACAGCCGAAGTGGGACGGTATGGACGAGAACATGCTGATGGGAGTCAGACTTCCGCGTGTGATGGCTTCGGTAATTGTCGGTGCTGCTCTCGCTCTGTCCGGAGCGGTATATCAAGGGATATTCAAAAATCCTTTGGTATCTCCGGATTTTCTGGGCGTTTCAGGCGGAGCCTGTGTAGGAGCAGCGATAGCTATTCTGCTGTCGTTTTCATCAGTGATGGTACAGATCACGGCTTTTGCCGGAGGTCTGGCGGCTGTTGCAGTAACCATGCTTATACCGAAGCTGCTGCGAAGCGAATCGGGCATCATGCTGGTGCTCGCGGGAATAATCGTAGGCGGCGCCATGTCCTCGATACTGGGATTCATAAAGTACATTGCTGATCCTGAGACACAGCTTGCGGCCATTACATACTGGCAGCTCGGCAGCTTTGCTTATGTAGACAATAAGTCCGTTCTGAGCATACTCCCTCTGAGTATTGCAGCTGCAGCAGTGCTGATCGGCATGTCGTGGTGGATCAACATCCTCTCACTTGGAGATCAGGAAGCAAAGAGCCTTGGTGCGAGGGTGGATCTGCTCAGGAGCGTGTGTATCATATGCTCGACTTTGCTGACTGCAGGCGCTGTCTGCATATCAGGTACGATAGGCTGGGTAGGACTTGTGATACCGCATTTCGGACGAATGCTTGCAGGTTCCGATAACAGAACACTGCTTCCGGCTTCGATGATAATCGGAAGCATCTTCATGCTTTTCGTAGATACGTTAACAAGAATGGCAGGCCCGGCGGAGATGCCGGTGAGCATACTGACCGGGCTGATCGGAGCCCCGTTCTTTGCATGGCTGCTGTACCGCCAGCGCCGCATATTGAATTAGTTTGACCAACTATGAGCGAGATCATTTACGAAGTCGAGAATATAAGCTTCAGATATCCGGGCTACGAACGCGATGTGCTGAACGGAGCCTCTATTAGTCTGCATAAAGGCGAGATCCTTTGCATTCTTGGGCCAAACGGAGCAGGAAAGACGACCCTGCTGTCATGCATGGCAGGACTTCTGAAACCTTTTGCAGGGACTATCAGGTTATGCGGCAGGGATCTTACAGGAATGAGCGAAAAGGAGACAGCAAGACTGGTCGGGTTCGTACCTCAGATGCATGTTCCTTCATTCGACTACAGGGTGATCGACTTTGTACTGATGGGCAGGGCGCCGCATACAGGCCTTTTCAGCAGACCGACAGCTGCTGAGGAACAGCAGTGTATGGAGGTCCTTGAAAATATGGGGCTTGCACATATCGCTGAAAAGTCATATCTGGATATCAGCGGCGGTGAGAGACAGCAGCTCCTTATAGCGCGTGCCATTATTCAGAGCCCTGAAGCTATTCTTTTTGATGAGCCGACGGCTCATCTTGATTACGGCAATCAGCACCGCACTCTCAGCAGGATAAAACAAATGGCGTCAGAAGGCTATTCAGTAGTGATTACTACACACAACCCTGACCATGCCCTTCTCCTCGGAGATCAGGCGGCGATCGTCAGTGAAGACGGAACTGTAACACAGGGCGCCACTTCTGACATTCTTACTGAAGAGATACTGAGCGAAGTCTACGGAATGGATATAAGGATAAGATATATCGAAGAACTGGGGAGGACGGCATGTCTCGTACCGGGCTTATAAAAAAGACGGCGGCTGTACTGCTTGCTGCGCTGCTTCTCTTATCTTCGATCACGATCACGGGTTGCGGCAAAAATCCTGCGGACAGTACAGATCCGGGCATAAATGCTGCCGGAACAGTGATATCTGAGACTGATACAGAGCTGACAGTCATAGATCAGGCCGGCAGGGAAGTTACTGTAATGAAGGATCCGGAGTCGATCGCGCTTTGCTATAGAGTCGTTATCAGATTCCTGATAAATCTTGGAGTGGGGGACCGGATAACCGGAATAGGCAAATCCGAGCCGTTCCTCGAAGAGCTGCAGCCGTCTCTCAAGGACTGCATTGATGTAGGCAAGGGTGTTGCAGATATTGAAGCACTGGCAGAGCTGAAACCTGATCTGTTTATACATAAGGCATCCGACACGGAAACTCTCGAAGCGGTACAGAAGATAGGTATACCTGCTATCGGTATAGATGTTGAGACTCCTGAAGAAATGGTTACCGCACTGGAACTGCTTGGAAAGGTGTGCGGAGCAGAGGACAAAGCACAGGAACTCATTGAGTATTATCAGGGCAGCATAGAAAGGTCACGTAGCCTTGCTGACACCATAAGCGATGAGGACCGTGTGACAGCGATAGTAATGGGATCATCCATCGGAAAAGTTGCAGATGGTTCCATGCTGCAGGGAAGGATGCTCGAGACAGCAGGGGCTGTCAACTGTGCAGCAGATCTCAAGGCAACAGAACTTTGGCCGGCAGCAGGAACGGAGCAGATATTCAGCTGGGACCCGGACTATATTTTCATCACGGGAAGTGAGGGGGCCGTATATACAGCTGAAGATATATATAATGATCCGGCATGGTCTGAACTTAAGGCGGTAAAGAACAGACACGTGGTCATGATACCGTCAGAACGCGATTCATGGGAATTCCCCGGCGTTATAAGCGCTCTGGGTATCGATTACATGATGTCGGTAATGTATCCGGATCTGTTGAGTGAGAGCGAGCTTGAAAAGAATGTTTCGGCATTCTATGAGCTTGCATACGGCAAGGCATACAGCAGAGAAGAACTGGGGTATTAAACGGTATATGCGCAAGCCTGAACATGGACGGATAACATCGAAAATAATGGCAGGTCTGGCAGCAGCACTTCTTTTGCTGTCACAGTTTGCCTGGATGCTTCCGGCGATCACTTATGCTGAAACGGCCGGGGATGTTTTAGTTGTCCGTGTACAGTATTACGGTGAGATAGGTGACAAGATACGTGAGAAGGCGCGCTTCACAAGAAATCAGCTGGAAGCAATGGGCTCACGCACTTACTATTACTCAAATATTACCAGGGTCGGTACCGTAATGAGCATGGCGGCTCACGGGCCGGAGGTCATGACGATAATACAGCAGGCGCGTATAGACCCGGGATCCATAAAAAATGTCACGTTCAGGACTACTGACGGTTATACCCGCAATTTTACTGTTGAAGGTCATCTTAAGGCAAAGAAGTACTATTATCCTAATCTTTCTTCGTTATATGAAAGAAACGAGGCGGGAAATGCCCTGACCCCGCTTGAGGGTGCAACAGAAGGGCGTGAGGCAGTGCCTGCGATACTGGCACTTCAGTTCGGTGAATCGAAAGAGCCGGGCATTCATGCAGAGGAACTTCAGATGGACACCAAAAAGACATACAGGTTCTGTATGGGTCAGGGGGAACTGAAGGAAGGGAAGATGACGAACCCAAGTGACAACGGCGGGGATATAACATCCATGGAATCCTGCCACAGCATTTACGGGATCGACATCACACTTGCCGGCTCGCCGATACGCGGAATGAGCCTGGACCTGGACGATCCGAATATTGAAGTAGGAAGTTATAAGCAGATATCAGCACATCTTGATGTTGATGAGCTCTTCGCGGACGAATTTACGGCGGATGATCTGACCTGGATCAGCAGTGACCCGTCGATAGCTGAAGTCGACAGCAGCGGCGAAGTGACAGTCCACAGGCAGGGTACTGTGACAATAACGGCTATTGCGCCGGATGGCACCAAAGCTTCAATTACTATCAACGGCGTCGGTGATGACGAGGAAGAAGAGAAAGAAGAGGAAAAAGTCAGCAAAGAGCCTGATAAAGAAAACAATACCACAAGCAGCAGAAGAAGGAGCAGTACCGTAACTGCGGATAATTCGAAACCTGCTGATAATACCGAAACAAAAACAGCGGAGCAGACTGCTAAAGCTGTCTCCATAAAATACCACGAAATCGTACTTGGAGATCTGGTCGTTGAGGAGGCATCACCTGTTGAGGAATACAGGAATAAGATGTCCGAAAACGCCCAGGCTCTTGATGAGGCACGTACTTACAGCCCTGCAGCTGCTGCAGGAACTGCAGCCGGAGCGGGATCACTCTGCTTTGCAGGTGCTCTTGCGAGAATAATCCGTTACAGGAGAAACTTCTAAAAGGAGAAAGAAATGTCAGAAGCAGTGAAAGATGTATTGAGAGTTATCTGTGAATCTCTGCAGATCCCGACTATCGTCATACTCATAATTTTTATGGCGGTATCAGTAGTGATGCTTGGAGGTATCATTGCAGAGTTCTTTACGGATCACCGGAAACTGAAAACAAGCATTCCTGATCTGATCGACACTCTTCAGGGAAAGAGTTCGGCTGAAATGGGAAAGGAAATAAACAGCGCAAAGATCCTGAAAAGACAGAAAAGCGCATTGATATACCTGATCAGGAGAGTTTCATATCCGGACAATACACGTGAAGCACTGGCACGCCAGCTTATAGCAGATGAAGAGGCGCGCTACAGAAAGATAACCAAGGTCACTGATATAATCGCCAGGGTAGCTCCTATGTTTGGACTTATGGGTACTCTTATCCCTCTGGGACCGGGCCTTATCGCTCTGGGTCAGGGAGATACCAAGACCCTGTCCGATTCACTGCTTATTGCATTTGATACCACGGTCGCGGGACTTGTGACCGGTGCCATATCCTATGTTATATCCGGCATCCGCAAGGGATGGTATGAAAGATATATGGTTGCGCTGGAGACGCTTATGGAGACTGTTCTGGAAGAGCAGTCAAATGAGCGCAGAAGTGCCGGCAGCGAGCTGAAGAAAGGCATGTAATATGAGACTTAGCAAAGACAAAGGCCTGCGGGTCAGATACAAAGATGACGATTTCAGCCCGATGGAGGGCGTCGGAAATATGGCAGATGCAATGCTGGTCTTCGCCTGCGGCATATTGCTGGCTCTTATCATGAGCTGGAATGTAGAGATCACAGAACACGGTGAGATCAACTATGACTCAGGCCTTAAGTATGAAGTCGACGGAATAGGCGAAGAGGCATATGAGGACATAGACCCGGCGGAAGGACTGGAAGAGATGGGCAAGGTATATTACGATCCTGATACCGGGAAGTACTACGTGATCGAGAATTGATGGATTAAACCGCTATGAATGTCAGAAACCGGAAAAACCTGCGAATCATTAAGTCTGTGCTGCTGATCACATGCCTGCTGATCACCTCGATGCTGGCTTCGTGCGGAACGGATGACATCGATATCAGTTCTTATGAGAATGAGCGGATAGAGCTCATAGGTATAGAAGAAGAACCTATAAGCCTTACCATTGCTGATCTCAAGGCAATGGATTGCAAAACGCTGAAGACTGAAAGCACGAGTGACAAGATAGGAAAGGTGAGGGCGACCGGACCTGAACTGGATACTGTGCTCGGCTCGTTAGGTGCAGCCAAGGCTGATTTCTCAAAGATCATTATCAACGGATCGGATGAATACGATGTAAAGCTTCTGAAGGATTATATCACTGAACACGATATCTATCTGGCCATAGGAATCGATGGAGAACCGCTGGATGAAGAAAGTGCTCCGTGCAGGATCATTATTCCGAAATCGGATTCAGCATACTGGGTAAGAATGGTCAAGTCGATCGAATTCGTAAAGTGAAGTGCCGCTTCGAGGTTAAGACTATGTATGATGAGGTCTGGGCAGTTGATGCAGAACGAATAAAAGTTTTTTTCAGCGAACATCCTGACGATGTTACAGTGATACCCATGCCTGAAAGAACGCTGGGGTCGATGACTATGCCTCAGACAAGGATAATAATCAAGGGAGAAAACGCGGATGAACTGTACCGCCGCTTCTATCTCAGTTTTATGACTGCGGGGGGATAGACGACCATGGAATAAAAACGGGCCGGGAATGATCCCGGCCCGTTTTAGTGTTCTGATAATTAATTATTATACTCATCAAAGTGCTTCATAGCCGAAGGTGCTGGCCATTACACGGGCCATTCTCTCCTTGCGGCATGTGTCACAAAGACAATCCGGCTCGTTGCCGCTCCTCTTAGCAGCTTCCGCTATCTGTTCAGGAGTGCCTATGACTTCGCCGCAGCGCTCGCAGTGAACAAGCTCGAATGTCTTGCCCCAGATAGTGCGGGTGTTGAAGTCTTCAGTCATCTCTATCGCATTTGTAGGGCATACCTTTGCGCATGCACCGCATCCGATGCAGACACTGCTTGGATCTCCGTAAGGAGTAGAGATGGCTTTTGTGATTCCCCTGTTTACTGTGGAGATAGCCCCGACAGAGAGCGATCCGCACACCTTTGCGCAGAGTCCGCACATGACGCATTTTTCTCCGTCAACCTTGAGGAACCTGTCGATCTCCGGTGCCTTGTAGTATTTACACAGTCTTGCGATCTCCGGACTTTCCGGAGCGCGTTTTGCAAGCAGGGTGAGGATCATGGCACGTTCGCGTTTGATGCGCTCACTGTTGGTTTCGACTTCTATCTCGCTGTTTACCGGATAGACACAGGATACCACGACGCTCTTTCTGCCTCTGTCCGTGATTTCTACTATGCACAGACGGCAGGCGCCCATGCCTTCTTCGATGGAATCATGCTGACAGAGGGTAGGGATGGTGATGCCGTTGCGGCGTGCTATATTAAGCAGGAATTCACCTTTTTCGCAGGTACATTCTTTGCCATCGATTTTTATGATCATTATGCCTGCCTCCCTTCTGTAAATACTGCGTCGAATCTGCATGTCTCACGGCAGCTTCCGCATGCGATGCATATGTCGGCGTCTATGCTGTGAGGCTGCTTTACCGATCCGGATATTGCGCCGGCAGGGCATGCTCTTGCACAAGAAGTGCATCCTCTGCACTTTTCAGGATCTATCCTGAATGTAGTCAGGGCCTTGCAGACTCCTGCAGGGCATCTGTGCTCGAGGATATGTGCCTCATATTCATCCCTGAAGTACTTCAGGGTGGTCAGAACAGGGTTAGGAGCTGACTTGCCGAGTGCACAGAGCGAGCAGTCTATCATCATCTCACCGAGCGACTCCAGAAGGTCAAGATCTTCCATGGTCCCGCGTCCTTCGCAGATGTCCGTGAGGATCTCGAGCATCTGCTTGAGGCCTTCACGGCAAGGAGTGCATTTGCCGCAGGATTCGCCGCAGAGGAAGTTGACGTAGTATCTTGCAACGTCGACCATGCAGCTGCGGTCATCCATAACGATCATGCCGCCGGATCCCATCATGGCTCCATATGCCTTCAGAGTGTCGAAGTCGACCGGAAGATCGAGCATGCTTTCAGGTATGCATCCGCCTGACGGTCCGCCGGTCTGTACAGCCTTGAACGGTCTGTCGCCTTTGAGACCGCCGCCTATGTCGAATATGAGCTCGCGGAGGGTAGTGCCCATAGGAACTTCAACAAGTCCTGTTCTTTTCACTTTACCTACAAGGGCAAAAACCTTGGTGCCTTTGCTCTTTTCGGTTCCCACCGAAGCGTAGGATGCACCGCCGTGGCTGATTATGTAAGGAACGTTTGCGAGAGTCTCAACGTTGTTGAGGACTGTCGGCTGATTCCACAGACCTCTCTGTACGGATCTGATGTACTTTGCACGTGGTTCTCCGACCTTTCCCTCAACGGACTGCATCAGTGCGGTAGACTCACCGCATACGAAGGCTCCGCCGCCGCGGACGACTTCGAGGTGAAGTTTTCTGCCGGATCCGCAGATATCGTCTCCGATGAATCCTGCAGCTTTAGCATCTGCAAGAGCTTTTTTGACATTCTTTACCGCCAGGTTGTACTCGTCGCGGATATAGAGGTATCCCTGCTCTGATCCGATAGCCAGCGCACAGATGGCAAGGCCTTCGATTACGCTGTGAGGGTCTCCTTCGAGTATGGACCTGTCCATGAATGCACCCGGGTCACCTTCATCACCGTTACAGGCAACGTACTTAGGGAAGTTGTCATATCCGAGCGCTGTGCGCCATTTGCGTCCGGTAGGGAATCCGGCTCCGCCGCGGCCTCTGAGGCCGGAAGCATCGATCTCATCGATTATTTCTTCCGGAGTCATTCCCAGGGCTTTTTTGAGAGCCTCGTAACCGCCTGAAGCGATATAGTCTTCTATATGGGAAGGAGAGATCTTACCTATGTTGCGAAGGGCGATCTTCATCTGAGGAGCGTAGAACGGGTTCTCGTCCTGGCTCTTTACGTATTCACCTTTATCATTCCTATACAGCAGTTTTTCAACCAGCTCTCCGTTGATAATGGTCTTATCAATGATATCTTTTACATCAGACACCTTTACATGGTAATAGGAGATCTCATCAGGGAGGATGGTTACAAGTGGTCCGTTTTCACAGAAGCCGTTGCATCCTGTGCGCTTTATATCACACTCTACAAGGATGCCGTCTTCGGTGGCTGTCAGACGTTCGAACTCTTCTGCGACTTTGGCGCTGCCGTTGGCCAGACATCCTGTGCCGCAGCAAATGCGAATGGTTTTCATCTTCTAGCCCTCCTTCCTGTAGGATTCGATCACACCCGGAAGCTTCTCCATTGTCATCTTTCCGTAGTACGTGTCATCCACGACCATGACAGGAGCCAGAGCACACGAACCGAGGCAGTTTACCAGCTCAAGGCTGAACAGACCGTCCTCTGTAGTCTCACCATCGGATATGCCGAGAACACGGGTCACACCTTCTACGAGTGTCATGGAACCGCGGATATGGCAGGCAGTACCGTCGCATAATTTGATAATATGCTTTCCCTTCGGCTTAAGCGAAAGTGCCTTATAGAAGGTCGCCATGGAATAGAGAGAGGAGAGGGGCACGCTGAGATAATCTGCAAGCGCTTCGAGTCCTTCTCTCGGGATATACTGGAATTCATGCTGCAGGTCCTGCATGATAGCCAGGCTGTAATGCTGGTCAGCAGGATAACTCTGCAGTATCTTTTTTATTTTATCTACATTAACAGGCAATTGTTCGTACCAGCCTTTCTGTTTAGCCCCCTGCTACAACAGGGAATACAAGTACGGTATCTGTGTCTTTAAGAGGAGCTTCCGGGCCGCCGATGAAATCTATGCGGCGTCCGTTGACCATGATGATCGAACGGTCGCTTATGCCGCTGCCGTCAGGAGTGAGCAGCTCCGAGCGGAATTTATCGCCGAATCTGTCTGCTATCTGATGACATAGTTCGATGACTGTGGCTGCTTTTTCAGGCCATTCCATCTCTTTGCATCCGGCAAAATCCGGATCGCGGTAGTATGCGAAGTATTTTACAGTCATACCGGACCTCCTCTGATAATGCACCAAATCCGGAAGCGGTGATTTGCCGCTCCCGGATCAATAGATGTATTTATCAAATAATATCAGATGTTATTAGTTGAGACCAAGCTCCGCATCCTTTTCAGGAGTAGGGATACCATCAGCTGTCCAGCCGCGTACCTCATAGTACTCCTTGAGCATCGTATGGAGCTCGCTGACCTTGCCCTTGGCAGGGCCGTTCTTGAGCTCTTCTCTGAGCAGACGAGGCGGGAGAGTATCCTTTTCTACACCTGCTACGATGTTGAACTTCTTTTCGAGGTTCCAGATGCGCTCACCCTTGAGCAGGATGTCTTCGTCGGATTCACCGTCCCAGCCGCATGCCTCTCTCAGCATGCCTGCGATCTCCGGCAGTCCCTGGCCGAATGTAGTAAACAGGCAGATTCCGGAGGAATCGCAGAGTGCTGTCAGATCCTGGAAGACCTTGAGCAGTGCAGCTTTTCCTTCAGTTACAAGCGGATCCATGGCTACCGGGATACCGAGTACTTCAGGCGAGATCATGTATCCTCTTACATGGCAGCCGCCTCTGTTGGATGTAGCGTAGTTGAGGCCGATACCCTGGATGGCACGTCCGTCGTAAGCAGGCATTTCCTGCTTCTTAACGGACATCGAGAGTTCAGGATGACCATATTTCTCTGCCATGCGGTATGAACCGAGGCCGAGTATCTTTCCGAAGCCTTCGCCCTTGCATGTCATTTCGGTAGCATCTACCATAGCCTGGGCATCACCGAATCTCAGCGGGAATCCGACTTCTTCTTCCTTGATGCATCCCATCTCGAAGAGCTCCATAGCGCATGCTATGGTAGCACCCATTGTGATAGGGTCGAGACCGTACTGATTGCAGAGGAAGTTCGCTTTGCAGACAGCGCCCAGATCATCTACTCCGCAGTCAGATCCGAACGACCAGCCTGCTTCGTACTCAGGACCTTCGCCTCTTGACTTGAAAGCTCCTTCTGCAATGTCTACGATTCTGCCGCAGCCGATGGAGCAGCCGAAGCAGCCTTTATTGCGGATCAGATGTCTGGCAGCAAGTGTTTCACCCGAGATATCGTCAGCCTGTGGGAAGAGGGCTCCGTCTCGTCCGTTGTTGACAGGAAGTCCGCCTACACCGTTGACGATATTTACAAGGATCATGGTTCCGAGCTGTCCGAGACCGGCACCCGTTACAGGATGTGCAGCGAGTGTTGCTCTTGCATCTGCACATTCCTTGAAGAATGCATCCGGATGAGCGACCTTGACAGACTGTGTTCCCTTAACAACAATAGCTTTGAGTTTCTTCGAACCCATTACAGCTCCTGTACCGCCTCTGCCGGCAGCGCGGTGCTTGTCGTTCATGATGCCTGCAAAGAGTACTCCTTCTTCAGCAGCCTTTGAAATAGTGGCTACTCTGAAGTTCTCACCGCACTCTGCATAGAGAGCCTCTGTAGCATCGAATACGTCCGAGCCCCAGATGGCTTCTGCGTCTCTCAGCTCAACGAAGTCATCGTTGATGTAGAGATATACAGGCTTTTCGGAAATGCCCTCGAAGATGATGCCGTCATATCCGGCATACTTCAGTTCAGGACCGAAATGTCCGCCTGAGTTGGATGCTTCAATGGTTCCTGTGAGAGGAGATTTGCAGATGACGTTGTAACGTCCGCCTGATGTTGCAAATGTACCTGTCAGAGGACCTGTCATGAAGATGAGGTTGTTGCCCGGACCGAACACGTCGCACTTAGGGTCGCACTCATCGCAGAAATACTTGGTTCCGAGACCTCTGGCACCTACGAAATCATGGGCGCTTTTTTCGTTGAGAGGCTCTTTTGTGATCTTACCGCTTTCAAGATTGACGCGGAGGATCTTTCCGATATATCCGTTATTCATCTTTACGCCTCCTCTCCGATAAGATCTCTGTACTGTGCGCTTACTGCAGCTCTCTTATCATGGATCGCATCAGTATCGATGAACTCAAGAGCATGTCCAGGGCAGAATTTTACGCACTTAGGGTCGCCGTCGCAGAGGTCACACTTGAATACCTTCTTAAGAGCAGGGTGATACGAGATGTTGCCGAGCGGGCAGGCATTCTCGCACATCTTGCAGCCGATGCACTTCTTATAGTTGATGACAACTGCGTTGTTTTCATTGCGGGTGATGGCTTTTACAGGACATACCTTCATGCATGAAGGCTCTTCACACTGAAGGCACATCATCGGAATAGCTACAGCAGCTTTCTCATACTCGAATACATGAACATTGGCATACTTAGGATTGAATTCTCCGTAGTGGCCGAATGAACATGCAAGCTCGCATGTACGGCAGCCGATGCATTTTTCCGGCTTTATCACTAACTGTTTCATAATATCGCGGGCACTGAAAAAGGCCCTTCACCTCCCTTATAAATACTTTTATAAAAGAACTAATATCTACGTATTTATTTTAAAACAAAGTTATTCCTTAAAATAATATCGGGAAAAGGGTTCCATATTGCTTTTTGGAATAAGCGGAGAATATAATCCAGATATCATGAACATACAGAATCTCAGATATTTCGCAATAGTAGCCAAGCTTGAGAACGTTTCAAGAGCTGCGGAGCTGATGCACACCTCGCAGTCTTCCATTTCCAAGAACATTTTCACTCTTGAAGAAGAGCTCGGAACGAAGCTTTTTGACAGACACGGCAAAAAGCTTGTACTTAATGATGCCGGAAAGAGATTTCTGCAGAGCTGCGACCGTATCCTTCAGGAGACCGAGACTGTGACAAAGGATCTCAGGCATATGTCTTCAGGAGATGATAATCTTATAAGGATATGTGCTGAAGGACTGGATCCTCACTTGTTCACATTCATGTCTATATTCCGGGTGTCTTATCCTGAAGTGGAATATGCAGTGGACTCGATCCCGGATGGTGAGGAGCTTCCTGACATCAACAGATATGACCTGATCATCTATCCTGATGAGCTGAAGTACAGGAAGTTCAAGGGCATAGATTTCTATACTGAAAAATATATGTTTGCAGTCAGAAACGATAACCCGTTGTCCGAGAGGGTATCTCTGCCGGTCAAGATGATGAACGGACTGCCTATGGTATTCCTGAACCATAAGCTTGCGTACGAGTATCCTTACCATGTTTGCCTGGCGCAGACAGTTAAGATGAGCTCAGTAAATTTCGTGGATTCAAGGGATCTGCATCGCCAGATGATTTCCAACGGCATAGCCTGCGGATTCGTCCCGGAGGGAAGTGCGGAGATCTACCGAAACGACAGCAGGATCAAACTGCTTCATCTGACTGACGAGCGGTTCTCAAGACAGATGAAGGCTTGCTTTAAAAGAGAAAAGCACCTCTCCGTTCTGGGAGGTGCCTTCAGGAAGTCCATGATAGAGTATTTCAATCTGCAAAGTGAATGATATCGAAGCTCATATCGGCGATCGAGCCTATAAGCAGACTTTTTTCAAGCGGTACATCAAGGCCGCACAGATATCTGATCGCTGTCGATGCTTCTATCGCCGCGCAGATCGCAGGAGTTACGGGCAGGGAAGTCTTTGATGCAGGAGTGTAGCCTTCAGGATACATCTGGTGCAGTAATCCGGAGCCCGGAGGAACAAGCATGGCCTGAAGATCCCAGCCGCAGATCGCACCGTGAACAATAGCAAGACCTGCTTCAGCGGCTGCATCTTCCAGAACGAGTCTGGAAGCCGCATTATCAAGAGCATCAACAACAAGATCCGCATCCGCCATCAGTACGGATGCGTTTTCTTTTGTAAAGAATTCACACACCGGTGTGACATCGATCGAAGGATCGATCGCTCTGACGCGTTCAGCAGCTGCGAGAGCTTTTTTCTGACCTATGTTTTCAGAAGTGCTGAGTATCTGTCTGTTAAGGTTCGATTCCTCGAATACATCACCGTCTACCACGGTGAGGGCGCCGACTCCGACACGTGCCAGATACTCTATTATATTGCCGCCGAGTCCGCCGCAGCCCACAACAAGAACTCTGCTGACGGCAAGTTTTTCCATGTTTTCTTCAGACAGGGCAGGAATGTTCCTGCTGTGTCTTGCCTTTATCTCTGCCATCTCATACCTCTTTTCCATTGCTTTGAATACGGCAGGCCAGATTTCTGCCAAGCTTTTCTCCCTGTGTCGAGGCACTGTCCGCTATGTCATGTACGAAGTCTGCATTCCCGCAGAAGTGCAGCCAGCCCGGATATCCGTTATCATTTTCCAGACCTTCTGCCAGCGATCTGTCAGGCTCAAGCCCGAGAGCTGTTATAAGTGTGTCGCACTCAATGAGTTCGTCTGTTCCGCTGTCAAGATGATGAAGAGTTACTCCCGTAAGGTGAGGCGAGCCATGTATTTCCGTTACCGTGGAATTAAGTGTCACGGGAATGTCATATGCACGGATGCATTCTTCCTGATTGCGCTTCATGCCGCCGAGATGATCTTTCTGCTCAGCCATCCCTACTACAGTCTTTCCAAGCTGGATGAATCTCCGGGCCATTATCTGTCCGATATCTCCGCTTCCCAGAATGAATACATTGTTTCCCGTGTCATAGCCGCCGAGCTCGATCATTTCCTGTGCTTCACCGGCGGTATATACGCCTTCCGGTCTTGTACCTGATACAGGCAGTGACCAGAGCGGTCTCTCCGTGCATCCGGTAGCGAGTATGCATTCCCTGAAACTGATACGGCTGAGTCCTTCAGAACCGGAGACCAGGGCAGTTTTGTCTGATGACAGCGACAGTACGCGGCAGTCAGAAAGGTAGATTGCGGATGATTCATCAAAACGGCGGAATTCCTCCTTCGAGTATTCCGGGCCGGTCATCTCTTTCCCGTACCTGCCGAGGCCGAATCCGCTGTGAACGCATTGCGTGAGCACACCACCCGGTACCTTTCTGTCATCAGCAACGATCACCGAAGCACCTGAAGCTGAAGCGGCAACAGCGGCAGACATTCCTGCAGCACCGCTTCCTACGATAAGGATATCTGTTGTGAGCGCCCGTATCTGTGACATGAAAGCTCCTTCTGATCATTTTCAAAAACTCTAGCACGATTGAAGCTTATCTGCAAATGAGATATATTTAAATTTGGAAAAAGGAAAGGCGACTGATGATCAGCACGGATGTACTTATTATAGGAGCAGGACTTCTTGGATGTTTCACCGCAAGGAACCTGACAGAATATGATATCGATGTCATTGTTCTCGAAAAGGAGGACGATGTTTGCCGTGGGATTTCAAAGGCCAATACCGGCATAATCTACAGCGGTTACGACCACAAGCCCGGATCTGAAAAACACAAGCTCTGCGTACAGGCGAACGAAGCGTTCGACAGGCTTTGCCATGAGCTTGAAGTGCCGTTCAGACGTCCGGGCTCGCTTATGATAAGCTACGGCCCAAAAGGAGATGCTGTCATAGCACGCAAGTACAGGGACGGCATCGAAGGAGGTGTTCAGGGTCTCAGCCTTCTGAACGGAAGTGAAGCTGAAGCCATGGAACCGGCACTTGCCAAAGGCATCACGAGTGCCCTGTACTCTTCAGAAACAGGCACAGTGGATCCATGGGAGCTATGCATAGCTGCGTATGAGAACGCGAGAGAAAACGGAGCGCAGTTTGTTTTCGGCTGCTGTGTCACCGGCATAAAAAGGAAAGACGGCGGATTTATCGCAGAGACTCAGGGGGATACCTTCTTTGCGAAGACGGTGGTAAATGCGGCAGGACTGTCATCCGATGTCATAAGGGAGATGAGCGAAAAGCCGCTTATAAGACTGTTCCCTACAGCTGCAGACTATATAGTGCTCGACAGATCGGCGGGCAGCATAGTGGATCATGTGATATTCCATGAGGGAGAGGATGGCAAGGGACTCACGCTCGTTCCGACTGTCGACGGAAACCTTCTTATCGGTCCTACCAACAGAGAGGCATCGGAAGGAGAAACGAAAGCGTGCGATATGCGGACAGACTGCAGCGGACTGGAGCTTCTGAAGGCTCTTTGCGAAGAAATAGTACCGGATGCCGATCTCAGCAAACAGATAAGGACATTCGGCTCTCTCAGGCCGAATCCGTATTTTGTATCTCTGTGCGACGGGGATGTAATAAAAAGAGAAGACAATATTAAAGATATACGTATAACTGAGGAAAACGGTCTCTTCAGTCTGATCGGTATCAAGACGCCTGGACTGACCTTCTCGAACGAGCTTGGAAAAGCGGTTGCAGACATGGCTGCAGCGTATGCAGGAAAAACTGAGCCTAATACAGACTTTGACCCGCACAGAAAGGCGATAATAAGGGTGCGTGATCTCAGCGAAGAGGAGCGTGCTGATCTGATATGCAGTGACAGCGCATACGGAGAAGTAGTATGTCCATGCATGGATGTAACAAAAGCCGAGATACTTCAGGCAGTAAAAAGAGGTGCGCATGACTTCGAATCAGTCAAACGGCGTACAGGAGCCGGCTTCGGAAAATGTCAGGGAAGCCGCTGCCGCAGACGTATTATGGATATCATCGCGAAAGGGGAATGACTATGAGCGAATTCACACATTTTGATGAAAAAGGCAACGCTTACATGGTCGATGTTTCAGATAAGGAGATCACCAGGAGAAGTGCTTCTGCACGTGGAACTATAAATGTGAGCCGTGAAGTGATGGATGCTGTCCTGGGAAAGAAGATAAAAAAGGGCGATGTGTTTACCGTTGCGCAGGTGGCCGGCATTATGGGCACCAAGCGTACGTCAGACCTCGTTCCGATGTGCCATCCGCTGAGCCTCACAAATGCGAAAGTAAGTTTTGACATAGATGAAGAGGCGTGTTCCATTACTGCATACTGTACTGCTGTAACGGATGGCAAGACAGGCGTGGAGATGGAGGCACTTACAGGCGTCAGTGTTGCTTTGCTCACCATATATGATATGTGCAAGGCAATAGACAGGCGCATGGTTATCAGCGATATCCGGCTTGTCGAAAAAACAGGCGGAAAGAGCGGCGATTTTAAGTTTTAAAAGCTTATATACAGAGTAAGTAGTGGCAGAATCAGTCTATGGTTGATAAATTCGGGCGGACAATAGAATATATGCGCGTTTCAATCACCGACAGGTGTGATCTGAGGTGCAGATACTGCATGCCTGAAGGCTGCGAGAAGGTCTCTATGAGCCAGATCCTTACATATGAGGAGATCGTGCGCATATGCAGAGTATCAGCAGATCTCGGTATAAGCCGCATCAAAATAACCGGAGGGGAACCCTTCGTGCGGCTCGGCTGTACCGGTCTCATAAGAGAGATAAAGTCCCTTGAAGGCATAGAGGAAGTCACTGTCACTACGAACGGGCAGACGCTTGACAAATATATAGAAGAGCTTAAAGACATAGGGATCGACGGCATAAACATCAGCCTTGATACACTTGACCCGGAGAGATACGAATACATAACGGGAAGGGGATCCCTAGAGAAGACACTCAGATCGATCGAACTTGCAGCATCCTCAGGAATAAGAACCAAGATCAATACCATTCCTATAAAGGGGTTCAATGATGATGAGATAGCAGACATGGCGGCCATGGCATTCAGATACGGCATAGATGTTCGTTTTATTGAGCTGATGCCTCTGGGAATGGCAGATAGCGGCATAGGTTTTTCAAACACCGAAGTGCTGAAGAAACTTAAAGAAACATGGCCTGATCTCGAGCCTGACGGAAGTGTCCATGGCAACGGTCCGGCAGTATATTATAAGCGGCCGGGTGTAAAAGGCGGTATCGGGCTTATAAGTGCCATTCACGGAAAGTTCTGTGCGTCGTGCAACAGAGTGCGCCTGACATCACAGGGGCAGCTGAAACCGTGTCTCAGCTTCGATCTGGGAACAGATCTGCGGCCGTTCCTTGGCGGAACTGATGAGGAACTGAGGGAAGCGATACGGAAAGCGATCTGCGAAAAGCCGGAGGGACATTGCTTTGACGAAAAGGACTACAGCAGTGATGAAAGCGCTGAGCACAGGCTCATGTCACAAATAGGAGGTTAGATAAGATGGAAAGCAAGGGCAGAGTGATCGCAGTTTGCATAAGTGAAAAAAAGGGGACGCAAAAGACTGTGGTACCTTCGATCGATCTCGTTCCGGAATGGGGCATAAAAGGAGACGCTCATGCGGGCAATTGGCACAGGCAGGTGAGTCTGCTTGCGCTCGAGAAGATAGAAGCGTTCCGGGAGAGAGGTGCGGATGTCGAATTCGGAGCTTTCGGTGAGAATATCATAGTCGAAGGATTTGACCTGAGAAACCTGCCGGTAGGCACAAGGTTCAGGATCGGTGATGCGCTCCTCGAGCTCACTCAGATCGGCAAGGAATGTCATGATCACTGCGCGATCTACCACCAGGTAGGCGACTGCATCATGCCGAGAGAAGGTGTTTTTACGATAGTCCTTGAAGGCGGCACCGTTAAGGCCGGCGATGAGATCGAAATGATAGAGGCAGCTCCTGACAGGGCATTCACGGCTGCATGGATAACGCTTTCCGACAAGGGAGCGGCGGGAGAACGCGAAGACAAAAGCGGACCGCTGATCGGAGAGATACTGACAGAAGCAGGTTATAACGTGGTAGAAGGAGTGCTCATACCGGACGAACCTGCAGAGCTCAAGAGACAGCTCATGAGACTGGCTGACCAGAGGCAGGTAAATGTCATTTTCACAACCGGAGGAACGGGATTCTCAAAAAGAGACAGAACTCCCGAAGCGACAAAGGATGTGTGCGACCGAATGACTCCGGGGATAGCTGAAGCTATACGGGCATATTCGATGACCAAGACCCCTACCGCCATGCTTTCGAGAGCGACTGCGGGTATGAGAAATGAGACTCTGATCATCAACCTTCCGGGAAGCCCGAAGGCGGTAAGGGAATGTCTTGAATTTCTGCTGCATCCGCTGGAGCACGGACTGGAGATAATGCTTGGGCGCACGGGTGAGTGCGCAAGGAACTGAGGAGGAAAGAGTATGGATCTTCTCAGAGTTGATACCATAGATGCGGCAAGTGGAAAGCTGGAGGATCACTGCGGCAGTATTATGCCGCGGACTGAGACTGTAAACCTGTATGGATCCATTGACCGCGTTCTTGCTCAGAACATAATCTCGAATGAAAACATCCCGCCGTACAGAAGGTCGATAATGGACGGATATGCTGTAAGGAGCAGAGATCTTGGCGCGGCCGGAGATATGGTGCCTTCATTTCTGAAAATATCCGGAGAAGTGCTGCTTGGCACTGATTCTTCGGATCTTGTTCTGGAGCCGGGGCACTGCATATATGTACCTACCGGAGGATTTGTTCCGGATGGTGCTGATGCTGTAGTGATGGTGGAGTACTGCGAGCCTTTCGGAAGCGGTATGCTTGCAGTATCAAAATCAGCCTCAGCGGGAGAAAATATAGTGCAGGTCGGAGAAGATGTGGCGAAGGGCGATCTTCTGCTTCCGAAAGGAAGAAGACTGAGGCCTCAGGACATTGGAGTGCTTGCTGC
Source organism: Mogibacterium sp. (assembly GCA_017432075.1). Lineage (GTDB taxonomy): Bacteria > Bacillota > Clostridia > Peptostreptococcales > Anaerovoracaceae > Crickella. Next base: position 20,144 of record JAFRJV010000083.1, read on the forward strand.
AGCCGGTGTCACGGAAGTTCCGGTATTTGTGCCATGGCGGGTAACGGTGATCTCGACCGGGGATGAGCTTGTCAGTCCTGAAGAGATGCCGGGTCCGGGGCAGATACGCGATATCAATTCCTATACCATCGCGGCGCGAAGTGCGGCGGAGGGGCTGAACGTTGTTAAAACAGTATCCCTCAGGGACGATGAAACCGTTATAGCAGCTGTCCTTGAAGAGGCAAAAGCAGAAAGTGATGTCATTGTTATGTCCGGAGGAAGCTCACAGGGCAAAAAGGATATGACAGCTGAGCTCATAGAAAAGGCGGCAGACTGCGGGGTGCTGACCCACGGTATCGCAGCTAAACCGGGAAAACCGACTATTACAGGATTCGATAAAAACAGCGGAACTCTGTTCATAGGGCTTCCGGGTCATCCTGCGGCGGCGATAATAGTATTTGAGCAGCTGCTTATAAGACTGTGGCGCAGCATGACAGCCCAGAGCCCGGAGATCACGATAAAAGCTGTTGTAAAAACAAATATCCCATCTGCGCCGGGCAGGAGAACGTTCCAGCTCGTTACGCTGAAGGATGGAGATGTACCTGAAGCAGTGCCTGTGTTTGCGAGATCGGGAATGATATCCCCGGTAAGTCTGGCCGACGGTTTCTTCGAGATGGAGGAGAACCGCGAAGGTGTGAAAGACGGAGATATCGTGGAAGTCCATCTTTGGAAGTAAAGGAAATAGGGGATGAAGAGAAATCTGTATCTGACTACAAGACCTGTTGAAGAAGCAAGAGAAATATATATGAAGGCTCTCGGAGATGCTGCGGAGCCTCATGCGGAAACGGTAAGGGTGATAGACGCGCTGGGAAGGATCACATCCGAAGCGGTTTACGCCGGATATTCGTCACCGCTTTACAACTCAGCAGCTATGGACGGAATCGCGGTCATCTCATCGAGAACCGCCGGAGCGTCAGAGGCATCGCCTGTTACGCTGAAAGAAGGAGAGGATTACGTGATAGTCGATACCGGTGATCCTGTCAGGAAGCCATACGACGCCGTCATCATGGCAGAGGATACTCAGGAGACAGAAGGCGGCATGGTGATAAGAGCTGCCGCTCCGGCATGGCAGCATGTAAGGCCTGTCGGTGAAGACATAGTCGAAGGCGAGATGATACTCACACGCTGCCACAGGATACGCCCTATAGACATAGGCGTCCTTTTATCAGGCGGTGTTACGGAGATATCCGTATTTGCACGGCCAAAGGTAGGAATAATCCCGACGGGGACGGAGATCGTGGAGCCTTATGAGGATCCGGAAGAAGGAGATATCATCGAGTCAAATTCCAGGATGTTCGAAGCAATGGTACGTGAACAGGGCGGTATCCCGCACAGGTATGACATTGTTCCGGATGACTATGAAATGATAAAGGCAAGCGTGCAGAAAGCTCTCGATGAGAACGACATGGTGATCGTGAATGCCGGATCCAGCGCTGGTACTGAGGATTACACGGTCCACGTCCTCAGAGAGATAGGTGAGGTATTTGTGCATGGCGTCGCAATGAAGCCCGGAAAGCCTGTGATTCTGGCAAAGGCATGCGGAAAGCCTGTCATCGGGATCCCGGGATATCCTGTTTCAGCATATCTTGCGGTAGAGAACTTCGCTTATCCGGTGATCAGAAAATATACGGGAGCCGTGGACTCTGAAGGCAGGAGCATCAAGGCAGTTCTTTCACGCAGACTGGTATCTTCACTGAAACACAGAGAGTATGTGCGTGTAAGGGTCGGCCGCGTAGGAGACAGGTATGTCTGTGCTCCGCTCGCAAGAGGTGCGGGTGCTGCCATGAGCATGGTGAGGGCCGACGGATTCTGCGTGATACCTCAGGAAAGGGAGGGATATGAAGCAGGAGAGACCGTAGATGTCACGCTGCTCTGCTCACCTGAAGAGATAGACAGAACAATAGTATGCACCGGAAGCCACGATATGCTGCTCGATGTGATCTCCGACCTTATGTCGGGGGAAAGCGAGGGCATCAGGCTTTCGAGCACTCATATAGGAAGCCTCGGCGGACTCATGGCGCTGCAGAGGGGGGAGGCGCATATCACGCCTACGCACCTGCTCGATGAGGAGACCGGAGTATATAATGTGTCATATATACGGCAGCTGTTCCCTGGAGAAGAGATGGTTCTGGTAAAAGGTGTCGGAAGGATACAGGGGCTGATGGCTGCCCCGGGCAATCCGCTTGGCATAAAAGGTATAGAGGATCTGACTGGAATAAAATATGTCAACAGGCAGAGAGGAGCCGGCACGCGCGTGCTTCTCGATTACAAACTGAAGCAGGCCGGGATTTCACCTTCAGAAGTAGATGGCTATGATGCGGAAGCTGCCACTCACATGGCTGTAGCAGCACAGGTCGCAAGCGGCGAGGCAGACTGCGGAATGGGCGTTTACTCTGCAGCGCACGCGATGGGCCTGGATTTCATACCTGTGGGTGAGGAGGAGTACGACTTTGCCATGAGACCGGAGACACTTGAGCTTCCGGAAATGCAGAGTTTCCTCAGACTGTTGACGGGCGATGAGTTCAGAGCTGAGCTTGACAGACTTGGCGGATACACCACGGAACACACCGGAGAGATCAGATATATTGATCCGGAATAAAAAGAGAAAAAAGCCGGGCTGGTTTACAGCTCGGCTCCGCAGTCATAACAGTATGGAGCGCCTTTAGGATTCAGGGTGCCGCATTCCGGACACACCGTCATGGCCGATTCATCGACCGCATCGGTTACCTGTATCCTGACGCCTATATCGAGCTTTTCCGCTATCGACTCGGCATAGCGGTTGAGCTTTTTATTTTGCCTGTAAAAGGTCTTTCCGCATGCCTTGCGAAGTGCGTCAAGGCCTGTGCGGTATCCCTCATCCGTAAGCCAGAGGATCGTGACCACATCGTGTATGCCGTTTCTGTCTGTTATGAAGGTGACGTTGCGTACTTCATCGCAGTACACTGCGGCATAGATGGAATCTGCCAGAGCGAGCACACCGAAATCGACCGGGCGTCCTTCTTCATTAAGAAATACGGCCGCTTTCGGAGTCATTTTCATCTCGCTGAACCGCTGAGCATGCCTATTAACGATATAGTAGTTACTGTCAAGCATATTTCAAATGACTTTTAATCGACTTTGACTTCTCCCGCGAGGACCTTTTTATAATCCTCATAGTTCTTTTTAAGCAGATTCGGGGTATCGAGTTCGTACGGGCAGTGAGCAGTGCACTGTCCGCATTCTATGCACGTTTCGATTTTCTTCATTTCCTCCTGCCAGTGCTCGTTGAGCCATGATGCGGAAGGTGCACGCCTCAGCATGAGAGACATCCTGGCGCAGTTGTTGATTGCGATACCCATCGGGCATGTAGCGAGGCAGTAGCCGCAGCCTCTGCAGAAGTCTCCCGCGAGAGCTTTCTTTTCTCCCTCGATGTATTCGCGCATCTCATCAGTGAGAACAGGAGTGTTGTCCATGTAAGACAGCCACTCGTCGAGTTCGCTCTCTTTCTGAACGCCCCATATAGGGAGCACATCAGGGTAGTCCTCAAGGAATGCCATGGCGACGTCAGATCTTGTGATGAGGCCGCCTGCAAGGCTCTTCATTGCAATGAAACCCATGCCTTTGGCGATGCAGCGCTCAACGAGTTCATAGTCCTTAGGATCAGCAAGGAAGCTGAACGGGAACTGAAGCGTCTCATAAAGACCGGAATCCACGAGGTCGAAAGCCACGCCGATCTTGTGTGCCGTGACACCTATATGGCGGATCTTGCCGGCTTCCTTTGCCTCGAGCAGAGCTTCGTAAACGCCCGTACCGTCTCCCGGTGCGTAGACCTGGCTTACCATGTGGAGCTGATACAGATCGATGTAGTCCGTGCGGAGCTCCCTGAGTGATGTTTCAAGGTCTTCTCTGACCTTATCACCTGTGGTGCCTGCGGTCTTAGTAGCGATGTAGACCTTGTCGCGCATTCCTTCAAAAGCGATACCGAGCTTGGTCTCGCTGTCGGTGTACGCTCTTGCAGTATCGAAATAGCGCATGCCGCCTTCATATGCTTTTCTAAGCAGGGCAACGGCATCCTCGGTGCTTCTCCTCTGGATAGGAAGCGCTCCGAAAGCGTTCTGCGGCACTGTTATGCCGGTGCCTCCCAGCGTAAGGTCTCTCATTTTCATTTCCCCCTTTTTTATCTTTAAAGTCCGTACAGTTCAGTATACTTCTCTTCAAGGTAATTTATATAGTAACCCGGATCAAATTCCGCCCCATATACTCTGTCCAGCAGTTCTGAAGGCTTGAATCTTCCGCCGTGCTGCCAGATGTGCTCACGGTTCCAGTCGTTTACAGGACCGAAGTCGCCGCTCTCAATGCAGGCGTCTATATCAACCGTCTCGCGCATCTTTGCGAGGAACTGTGCACCGTATGCGTTTCCGAGTGCATAGGAAGGGAAGTAGCCGAACAGACCGCTTGCCCAGTGGCTGTCCTGGAGCACACCCTGTTTGTCGTCAGGCACATCGATGCCAAGGTATTCCTTATACATGCGGTTCCACTCTTCAGGGAGATCCTTTACTTCGAGCTCATCATGCATTATACGTTTTTCAAGCTCATAGCGAACCATTATGTGCAGAGAATAGGTAAGTTCATCCGCTTCAGTTCTGATGAGGGAAGGTTGAGCCTTGTTCACGGCACGGTATAATTCCTCTGCATAGTGTCCTTCCATCTGCTCCGGGAAGACGCGTACCAGTTCAGGGAATACCAGGCGGCAAAATGCTCTGCTTCTTCCGATGATATTCTCGTAGAATCTGCTCTGACTTTCGTGTATGCTCATCGACACTCCGCCGTCAAGAACTGTATAAGCCAGTTCATCAGCAGAACCTGTATCGTAAAGCGCGTGCCCGCCTTCATGGACCACACTGTACATCGAATACGCGAAATCATTCTCGTAATAATGTGTTGTGATACGTTCGTCATGGTGCGAGCCGAGGCTTGTGGTAAAAGGATGCTCAGTTGTTGAGAGTCCCACATGGCCGAGATCGAGGCCTATCATCTTCATGAGATAATAGGACAGTTCCTCCTGATCAGCGGCAGGGAAGGATCCGTGTCTGATGCTGTCGTCGACCTGCTCAGCTTCCGAAATACGCTTCAGAAGAGGCACTATGCCGGCACGGAGTCTTTCGAAAAACCTGTCGCAGGTCTCCATGTTGAGGCCTTCTTCATACTCGTTAAGGCAGTGATCATAGGGATCCATATCAGGATCGATGTACTTCGCAAACTTCTTCTGGTATGCGAAGAGATCCTCAAGATATGGGCAGAACATATTGAAGTCAGACGCATTCTTTGCTCTTTCCCATACATCTTCGGCCTTCACGAGAAGCTCCTGATAGGCGATGTATTCATCCATAGGGATCTTCTTCATATTACGGATGTCCCTGAGAAGCAGATATACCATGCGCTTTTCATCAAGGCTGAGTCCGTCCCTGTTTGCATCGAGAAACTCAAGCAGCTCTGCTGTCTCGTCGGATGTGCTCTGCCTGTAGATCTCCTCCGAGAGAATAGACATTGAAACAGCTCTGTTATCAGCTGTTTCCTTTGGCGCAGTTGTACATCCGTCATAATAAATGAGGCCCATTGCATGCTCATAAGCAGCCATTTTACGCTGCAGTGCCATGAGCTGTGCGCGGGCTTCATCAAGAGTAATGTTTGTCATAAAATTAATACCTCCGGTAACTGATTAAGTGTATTATATTATAAAATAATCTCAGTTGATTAGCCACAGGCAGCAGCATTTTGGAATTCAATAAAAAAGCACTCAACAGAAAACTAATAAAAATAGCGACACCTATAGCCATACAGGGCATCGTATCAGCGACTCTTTCTATGGTCGACAACATCATGGTGGGATTTCTGGGAGAGACCGAGCTTGCAGCAGTAGGTGTGGGATCCCAGCTGTTTATGGTGCATTATCTTGTGCTGTTCGGGATACTGTCCGGATCTGCGACCTTCATGGCCCAGTTCTATGGTACAAAGGACATGGGCAACATACGCAAGGTAATAGGCTTTGATTTTACGCTTCTCGCTGTTCTCGGAGCAGTGCTGTTCATTCTTGTAAACTGCTTCACCGACAGCATCCTGTCTGTATATACTGAAGACCCTGCCGTAAAGGCTCTGGCTGCGCAGTACGTGAGGATCAACAGCCTTTCGTTCCTGCTTCTGGCGGTATCCTCGCCTCTGGAAATGGCGTTCAAGGCGACACAGCAGGTCAGGATACCTATGCTGATAAGCAACGTGATCTTCTTCACAAATATTGCTATCAATTACGTACTCATCTTCGGTAAGTTAGGTTTCCCGAAGATGGGAGTTGCGGGTGCGGCGATAGGTACGATCTCATCAAGGATCATAGAAGTCATCATGAATTCGCTGTTCGCTTTCCGTACACGGAATGAGTTCTGCGGAAAGGTAAGAAGCTATTTCGGATGGGATCGTGAACTTGTGAAGAGGATCATAAAGAATGCCACGCCGACGACCATAAATGAATTTTTCTGGAGCTTCGGGCAGACGATGTATGTGGCAGCATTCAGCCGCATAAGTACTACTGCATATGCGGCCTATCAGGCGGCGAATTCCATTTTCAATATATTCAACTTTGCAGCATTCAGCATAGGAGATGCAGCGCTGATACTCATAGGTGAAAAACTGGGTGAAGGCGACATGGATTACACATGGAAGCTTTCAAAACATCTGATCAAAGCCAGTTTGCTTGCAGGTCTCATTATTGGAACGATAACCATATTATTGTCACAACCGCTGTCGGGCATATTCAAACTCACTGACATGGGTAAGATGTATACCAGGTACATACTTATAGTGTTCGGAGCAACGATGGCGGCGGATCTTTTCAATGGCCTGCAGATCGCAGGCATACTGAGAGCGGGAGGAGACACAAAATTTGCCATGATCTCAGAGAGCGCATGCATATGGCTGGTAGCTGTTCCTCTGGCATTCACCGCATCTCTCGTCTGGCATCTGCCGGTGCACCTGGCTCTGCTCGTGACCAGAACTGAAATGATCATCAGAGGAACCATCCTCGCAAAACGTTATCTCTCAAAGAAGTGGATGAATACGGTAATAACCGATCTTTAGATCCGGTACCGGGAGGTATCATCGATGAAAAATAAAACCAGAAAACAATATCTGCTGGCGGTCCTGGCATTTCTCCTGTTCTATGCCGTTCTGCTGATCCTGCTCGTCATGAGCGAGAAGGACCAGCCCGGCGCGCATATACACACCATAGGAGATGCGATCTGGTACTCACTGGTCACGATATCTACTGTCGGTTACGGAGATGTCACACCTGTATCGCACGCAGGACATATTATAGGGATCATCTTCCTCCTGATGTCAATGGGATTACTGGTCGCGTTATTCGGATCTGTCGTATCGGTACTCACCAGTGAAGGCTTTCCGATGCTCAGACTGGGATTCAGAAGACGCAGCAACTGGTACTATTTCGCTGAGTTTACTTCAGAGGCCGATGTACTTGCCCGGGATATCCTCCGCGAGGATCCCGACGGAGTCATTATTTTCGGCATAAACAAGGAAATGGAGATCGAAAAGCCTGACTATCCCTGCTACTTTATCAATGTGTCTCCGGCAAAAATAGTAGCCCATAAGAAGGGGATAGGGGAAAGGTGCAAGCTGTTCTTCCTCGATGAGAATGACATCGGCGGAAATCTGAAAGCGATGCATGCCCATGAACTCGACGCTGACGTATATGCCCGTACAATGAGCGGATCTGAGAAGATGTCGGGCAATATCCATCTGTTCCAGAGTTATGACTGCTGCGCCAGAAGCTACTGGAGAGAACATCCTCTGCATCATATGGAAGACATGATCGTCATCATCGGTTTCGGACACTACGGGACCGCATTGCTTGAACGCGCGATCCTCATGAACATAAACGATTCAGATTTTGATGTATCTTACCATGTGTTCGGTGACAGCAGGAGATTCAGACAGATACACGACAATCTCAGCACTGCGATGGGAATAAATGAGAAGCATGAGGGCCATGACAGCATCTTCTTTCATGAAGAAGGCTGGGAGAGCGCTCATGAGATCATAAGACATGCCGACAGGATCATAATATGCGAGGACGATGTGGAGACCGGTTGGGATATCTACTGGCAGATACAGCGTTTCTATAATAACAAGAACCGTATCCACCTCAGGAGCAACCGCATCACTCCGGGAGTAAACTATTTCGGCACGAATGAACAGATATTTACCGTAAACCAGATCGTCCGCACAAGGCTCAATGACGCAGCGAGGCTCATGAATGACCTGTACCGCAGGAGTGTTAAGGAAAGTCTCGACTGGGATGAACTGAACGACAGACTCAAGCAGTCAAAAATCGCTGCAGCCGACCATCTTATCGTTAAAATAAAACTGCTGCTGGACGGCCGGGAGATAACCGATCTGGACTATGAGACTTTCAAGGCGGCATACGACTCGCTCTGCGAGGCAAAAAAGGATCCTGCAAAGCTGGATATGCTCCGCAGGATAGAACATGCACGATGGGTGCGCTTTTATGCGTATTACAACTGGAAATACGGTAAAGTAAAGGATCCTTACAAGCGTGAGAACCCGATGATATGTGAGTACGATGACATGACTGAAGCCCAGAAGGCATATCATGACCGCGCGTGGGATCTCATAGGCGAACTTGCAAAACAGCTGAGCAGCAACTGATATCAGCGCTTCCAGGTCCTGACTGAGAAGAGGAAGAGGACAGGGAAGAGTTCGAGTCTGCCCGCGAGCATATCAAACGCCAGCACCAGCTTTGAAAGGCCTGAGAATGCTGCAAAATTGCCTGCCGGACCGACCATCCCAAGACCCGGACCGATGTTGTTTATACATGCGATGACACCCGTCACATTTACTTCAAACGGGAAATTGTTGAGGGATACCAGAACCACGCTGACTACCGTTACCAGACAGTAAACAGTAAGGTATATCATGCAGGTATTAAGGGTATCTTCCTCCACGATCCGTCCCTCAAAGCGGATACTTTCAACGGACCTTGAGTGGATCATTCTGCGCATGCTTCTTTTGGCAGTGCGCAGAAGCAGCATGATTCTCGACACTTTCAGACCTCCGCCCGTGCTTCCCGCGCACGCGCCGATGAACATCAGCAATACGAGAAGGGTGCGTGAGTACTCCGGCCACTGGTCAAAATCCATTGTACCGAATCCGGTCGTAGTGATGATCGATGAAACAGAAAAGAATGAATGACGAACAGCCTGATGGAGGGATCCGTACAGGCTGTTTATATTTATCGCGATCGTTATCACGGCAAAGGCAACGATGCCCAGATACCAGTGAAATTCCTCACTCCTGATGGCGGCCTTAAATCTCCTCAGGAAAACAAGGTAATAGATGTTGAAGTTGACACCGAACATCAGCATAAAAATACTTATGACGACTTCAAAGTATTCGCTGTCATAATGACCTATGCTGGCGCCGTGGTTCGAGAAACCACCCGTGCCGGCAGTGCCGAACACATTGATGAAACAGTCAAACAGAGGCATTCCCCCCGCAAGAAGGAGGACAAGCAGCAGTGCCGACATCGCAAAATAGATGCCGTAGAGAATCGCTGCTGTGTCGCGCATCTTCGGGACGAGCTTTGCAGAGGAAGGTCCCGGCGCTTCAGCTCTGAGAATATACATGCTTCTCTTGCCGCCAAGCGGAACGATTATCATACTGAATACAAGTATTCCCATGCCGCCGATCCAGTGTGTGAAGCTGCGCCAGAACAGCATGGCGTTGTCGAGAGACTCTATGTCTGTAAGTATGCTTGAACCCGTTGTGGTAAATCCCGATACTGTCTCAAAGAACGCATCGATGAACCCCGGGATCTGCCTGCTTATGACAAAAGGAAGGCAGCCGAAGAAACTGAGCACGATCCATGAAAGACCGGTGATGGCAAAGCCTTCGCGTGCGTAAATACTGCTCTTGCCGGGTCTGACAAGACTGAGAAGTCCGCCTGCAGCAGCAGTAAGAACTGCTGTGATCAGGAATGCGCGTACAGAAGCATGCTCATGATAGATCAGTCCCACTATCACAGGGATGATAAGCAGGCCCGCTTCAATCAATAATATTTGTCCTACTGTATGTAATACTACTTTTGTTTTCATAAATTATCGAAGGATCATGGAAAGATCCGTCAGCTGCTTTAACGTTGTTGCAATTATGACATTGTCACCCTGCTCGATGGTGTCATTGCCGCGGGGTATGATCACGGTCCGGTTGCGCAGAATTCCGCATATCAGGATTCCTTCCTTGAGTTTCATGTCCTTCAGCGGGATCCCGGTAAGGTTTTCGTGCTTTTCTTTTACTTTGAATTCAAGCGCTTCTGCAGAGTTTTCGGATATACGGTACACTGTCTCAACATTACTGCTGCCTGCGCTTTCCGCAGCGCGTACGTAGCCGATGACACGGTTTGCAACTATGTCACGAGGGCAGACGATACTGCCGGCACGGTCAGCGTCAATAAGATCTATCATGTTGTTTCTGGAGATCTTGGTGACGACTTTAGGGACGCCTTCGCGCTCGGCGTACATCCCCATAAGAACATTGACTTCGTCGATACCGGTTAGGGCTATGAACGCATCTGCCTCATCCAGACCTTCTTCATCGAGTATCTCACGGCTGGTACCGCTGGCATTTATGACGAGAAGATCAGGAAGAGTCTGATTGAACGTTTCGGCATTTTCCGGATCACTTTCGATAACAACAGGTTTCATGCCTATCCCGCGCATCATGCGTACGAGATAATACGCTATCATACCGGCGCCCATTATGATGACATGTTTAGGCATCCGGCTGATGATACCGCATAGTTTGAGGAAGTGTTCCGCTTCTTTAGGCTCAGCTGCGAAACTTATGACATCGCCCTTCATAAGAGTTACGGTGCCGTCAGGAATGATAGTGGTGCCGTTTCTCCTGATAGCGCATACCAGAGCTTTGGAGTTGTATTTCATCCCAAGATCCTGCAATGTCATCGAGGTGACAGGACCGTCTTTCGTCAGACGGAATTCTACGATCTCAAACAGACCGTGTCTGAAAGGTTCCACAGACATGAGGCCCGGGAAGCGAAGCACGGAAAAAATCTCCTGAGCTGCATAGAGTTCAGGGTTTATCGTCATGGAAAGCCCCATGTCTTCAGAGAATAATTCGATCTCATCGGCAAGATCCGGCTTGCGTACGCGGGCTATGGTATGCGAAGCACCGAGCTTTCTTGCCAGAAGGCAGCAGATCATGTTTACTTCATCACTGTTTGTTGCCGCTATGACAAGATCAGCGGTACTGACACCTGCTTCAATGAGCAGATTCCTATCGGTTCCGTTCCCGGACAGACAAAGGATGTCAAGACTGTTCTGCAGTTCCAGGAGCTTTTTCTCATTGCGCTCTATTGCGACTATCTGATGACCTTCCTGGGCAAGCTGATCAATGAGTATGCCGCCGACTTTTCCGGTGCCGATTACGATTATTTTCACTTGATTGCCTCGCTCTCAAATATATAATTATCTTTTGATAGACTTATACCACACGCATATTTCACAAGCAAACAAAACCGACCGGTGAAGAGTTAATGGATACAAAAAAAATCACACTCGGAATACTGGCACATGTGGATGCCGGCAAGACTACCTTGTCGGAGGCTTTGCTGTACCTTACGGGTGAGATCAGAAAACCGGGCAGGGTAGACCACGGCGATGCTTTTCTTGACGATGATCCTATTGAGAGAAACAGAGGAATAACCATCTTTTCCAGGCAGGCACGCTTCAGCATAAAAGGAGCTGAGGGAGCAGATACCGAAGTGACTCTCATAGACACTCCGGGTCATGTCGACTTTGCGGCAGAAATGGAGAGATCGCTTTCCGTGCTGGATTACGCTCTTCTGGTAATAAGCGGATCCGAAGGTGTGCAGGCACACACGAAGACGCTGTACCGTCTGCTGAAAGAGAGGAAGATCCCCGTATTTGCTTTTGTTAACAAGATGGATATAGCCGTAAGGAAAAAAGAAGATATCCTGAAGGAACTTGCGGCAGACCTGAATGCAGGCCTTGTGGATTTCAGCGGTGCTTCGGAGAGGACCGAGGAATTCACGGATGCCGTGACGCTGTACTCACCGGAGCTTGCAGAGATAGTTCTTGACGGAGAAATGCCTGATGACGGGCATATCGCAGATGCGGTGCTGAGAGGAGAGATCATCCCGTGCATGTTCGGATCGGCGCTGAAGATGGAGGGCGTCGAAGGTCTTCTTGGTGTATTGGGAAGATATACAAAAGAGCCTGCATACGGTGAAGAATTCGGTGCAAGAGTATATAAGACGGCGGCCTCTGATGAAGGCGAGAGGCTGAGTTTCATAAAGATCACAGGCGGAGAACTTAAAGTTAAGGATAAGGTGAAGATAAACAGCGCGTCGGGAGACGAAGGCGGCGAGGAGAAGGTGAACAGGATAATGCTGTTCTCCGGCAGCCGCTGCGTCCCTGTCGATTCCGCAGCGGCCGGCACGGTCTGCGCCGTGACGGGGCCCGCCCGGGCCCTGCCGGGAGACGGTCTCGGCGCCGAGCCGCCTCTGAGCGGCGCGTCGATAAAGCCATTCATGGTATACTCGGTGAATGGTCCTGAAGGCATGGACCCTTATCTTCTTATGAAAGATCTGAAGCTGCTTGCAGAGGAAGACCCGATGCTCAACGTGTCGAGAAACCCTGACGGCAGCATAGATATCAGGCTTATGGGTCAGGTGCAGCTCGAAGTGCTGCAGACCGTGATAAAAGACAGATTCGGTTATGATGTCAGCTTCGGCACGGGAAGCGTGCTCTATCTTGAGACCATAGCCGGCAAATATGAAGGGGTGGGGCACTTTGAACCACTCAGGCATTACGCAGAAGTACACCTCATCGTTGAACCCGGTGAACGCGGCAGTGGTATAGTTATCACCAGCGCTGTTCCCGAAGATGAACTGGCTCTCAACTGGCAGAGGCTCATAATGACTCATCTTTATGAGAAGGAACATACCGGTGTGCTGACCGGATCGCCTCTTACTGATGTTCGGATCACTCTGGCAGCGGGAAGAGCTCATGAGAAGCATACAGTTGGAGGAGATTTCCGCGAGGCCACATACAGGGCTGTCAGGAACGCTCTGATGCAGGCGAGAGCAGACGGCAAAGCATTGCTGCTTGAGCCGTGGTGCGAGTATGAGATAGAACTTCCGGCACGCAGTGTAGGCCGTGCAATGACGGATATAAGGCAGATGGGCGGAAGCCAGGACACGCTTGAGCAGACTGAGGACACAGCGAAGATCAAAGGACGCGTGCCTGCATCGGAGATAGCGGGCTACCAGCTCACTTTGAGCGGATATACTTCCGGTGAAGGTAGGCTCTCGTGCACTCCCGGCGGTTACGACGAATGTCACGATGCGGCATCTGTTATCGAAGAAAAAGGATATGATCCTGAAAGGGACGTTGAAAATCCCGCTGATTCCGTATTCGTCAATCACAGCGGAAGCGACATCGTGAAGTGGGACGAGGTAGCTGAACACATGCATATAGGAAGCGTTTTTAAGCGCACGGCGTCATCACCTTCGTACGGGCGCGTTCCTCAGACGCATACTTCCTCTTCAGAAATCCTGGATGTAAGGGAAGCGGCAAAGAGAAGGATCGCTGCCGAAAAAGAACTGAAAAACATATTTGAGCGTACCTACGGCGCCTCAAAAAAGACGCGCTACCGGGAAGCCAGGGAAAAAGACTACAGGCACCGGCCGGAGCTGACTGAAGAAGAGGCTGCAAGAAATGAAGCCCGCAATCAGGAGATAAAGGCCCGCCGTGAGCACAAGTCGGTAAAGAGCGAAGACAAGCCGCTCATGATACTGATCGACGGATATAACATCATCTTTGCAGACGATTATCTGAAGGACCTTTTTGCCCGCGATGCAGGATCCGCCAGAGACCAGCTTCTGGACAGACTGAGCAACTATGCCGGTTATACCGGATTCGAGGTGACGGTAGTCTTCGACGCATACAATGTATCCATGAGCGAAGCCCGTGAGGAGGAGCGTAACGGCGTTAAAGTAGTCTTCACTGCTGAAAATGAACCTGCAGATATCCGCATGGGTATCATGACTGATGCAGCCAGGGACCGTCAGATATACGTGGTGTCATCAGACAGCCTCGTGCAGCAGGACGCATTTACGCATGGCGCGCTCAGGATATCTTCACGGGAATTCCTTTCCGAGCTTTCCAGAGCGGAGCAGGAAATAAGGGATCATCTGAAGCGAGGCGATTGATTTGTTAACAATACGGTGTTATTTTTGGAACATCGGAAAAACTGAAAGGATAAAGGAAAAATGAAAAAACACATCAGAAACATCCTTGTGGCACTCATGACACTGTCACTTATCATGCTCGCCGGATGCGGCGGAGGAAGCAGCGAACAGGCAGAAGCTCCTGAAACTTCACAGCCTGAAGCAGCTGAGACAGCGGAACCTGCAGATCCAATAGGCATCCACCACGCTGAGATCACTATAAAGGATTATGGAACAGTATCCGTTGAACTTGATGGAGATACTGCTCCGATCACAGTACAGAATTTCATGGATCTCGCAAACTCAGGATTCTATGACGGACTTACGTTCCACCGTATCATCGACGGATTCATGATCCAGGGCGGAGACCCGAACGGTGACGGTACCGGCGGATCAGGAAGGAATATCGTCGGAGAGTTTGAAGCAAACGGATACGCCAACAGCATTGCGCACACTAAAGGCGTTATCTCAATGGCCAGGGCACAGGATCCAAACAGCGCAAGCTCGCAGTTCTTCATCATGGTTGAAGATGCACCGCATCTTGACGGAATGTATGCCGCATTCGGACACGTGACAGACGGACAGGACGTTGTTGACAAGATCGCTGCAGATGCTAAGCCTCTTGATGACAATGGAACCATGGCGCCGGAAAATCAGCCGGTCATCGAATCTGTAAAGATCATCGACTGATAACAGGAGATTTTATAGTATACTTACATTTGTTAACTAATGCAGGCCATGCGCCTGCGGAACAAGATAAAGAAAAGGAGAAAGAAATGATCAAGGAATTCAAGGAATTTATCAGCAAGGGTAATGTAATGGACATGGCAGTAGGCATCATCATCGGCGGAGCTTTCACCAAGATCGTTACCGCTCTCGTTGAGGCTATACTGATGCCTTTCATCGGGATCATCTGCGGCGGAAAGAGCGTAGAAGACATGTCGGTCATGGTAGGAAACGCATCCATCGGTTACGGAGCATTCCTACAGGCTATCATCGACTTCCTGCTGGTCGCACTGGTGCTGTTCATGATCCTCAAGGCATTCAACAAGGCAAAGTCCGTAGTTGTAAAGGAAGAGGAAGAGGCACCTGCAGAGCCTGAACCGGTTCCTGCTGACGTAGAGCTTCTTACAGAGATCCGCGACCTGCTGAAGGAGAAAAAGTAATATTCACGGATCATTCGAAAAAGAACGAGGGTATCATGGATAAAGAAAGACAGGCTAAATATATAGAACATCTGCAGAGGATGATCAGAATAGAAAC
>JAFRJV010000084.1 GCA_017432075.1 Mogibacterium sp.
GGATCTGGACAGGGAGCAGGCGAGATGAGGCTGCATAACTTTAGCAAGCAGAGCAAAGTAGCGCTCACGCCCTCCTTCGCACCTCAGGGGCAAGCCCCTGAAACCCCGTCGGACGTGAGCACTCATCGCTGAGCACTCAGACAAACCGAGAAGAAAGGAGTGATTACCATTGAGAGAAAGAGGATACAGAGTGCCGGTCTACCTGACTCTTGAAGAAAAGGAAGACCTGCACGAGAAAGCATCTGCAGCCTGCATGGATCATAACAGATTCATCAGGATGCTCATATCAGGTTACGAGCCGAGACCGGCCCCGGATGACAGGTTCTATGAGGTAATGGATCTTGTCAGAGGAATGGGTGACAGACTTGAACAGCTGCAGACTGTTGTGAGGGATCAGGGCAGTGTCAAATTCCTCGAACAGGAAGCTGAGAAGTGGCATCTGTTCCAGCAGGCGATAGAGCAGAGATACCTGGTACCGGACAGGAGGAAAGACTGATGGCAGTGACAAAGATATGGCCGATCAAGAACAGCTTCGCTGCACCGATCATCTATGTGCAGAACAGCGAGAAGACGCTTAATCCGAATGCAGGTATGTCGGAAGAATCCTTTCAGGCACTTGAAGATGTAATCGAGTATGCGGCCAACGAAGACAAGACCGAGATGAAGTACTATGTCAGCACGATCAACTGCAATAAGAGATATGCGAGAGATGAGTTTGCCATGGTCAAGAAGAGATTCGGTAAGGAAGGCGGTATTGTAGCCTTCCACGCATACCAGAGCTTTGCACCGGGTGAGGTCAATCCGTCTGAAGCACACAGCATCGGTATCGAGCTGGCGAGGAGATTGTGGGGCGACAGGTTCCAGATCGTGGTCGCAACTCACGTAAATACAGCTGCAGTTCACAATCATCTGGTCATAAATTCAGTCTCCTTCAGAGACGGCAAGAGATTCCATGGCTGCAGAGAGACAACAGGCATGCTGAGAGAGATGTCCGACCGTATTTGTCAGGAACACGGGCTGTCCGTGATAAAGAATCCTAAGGGACAGCGGGTGAATACTTATCTGTATAAGATGGAGCGAGCAGGCATGCCGACCAGATATAATGTCGCACGGCAGTCGATCGATGAGGCAATCGCTCTCAGCCTTACAATCGAGGAGTTCAAGGCGGAACTCAGAAGCCGCGGTTATAACTATCGCCTTGATCCGCAGCGCAAGTACTGGACTATTACGCCACCTGGCTGGAAGAAGCCGATCAGGATCCATCAGCTCGGTGAGAACTACACCCGCGAGAGCATAGAGCGACGGATCTACGATAATGATCCGTCTGTCAGGACTGAGAGAGTGAGGCACCAGTACCACAGATCGAACCACTACAATCTGAGAAGACGCATCGACCGCATCATGGGACGAAACGGACTTGAGAAGCTTTACCTCAGATACTGCTATGAACTTGGCTATCTGCCCAAGTATCAGCAGAACATGACCAAGCTCCATATACTGCTGAAGGAAGATCTTCTGAAGTGTGATCAATACTCTGAACAGGCCAAGCTCCTATCGAAGTACCATGTAAACACAGATGAAGATCTTTCTCTGCTTATGGAGAAACTGGAAGAGAAGATGCAGTCCGTATCAGAAGAGAGGGATGAGATGCGTAAGGTATCAAGGCGGAATATACCGATTGCTCAGATAGATGCCGCGAGAGATAAAGTGACAGAACTGACCGCAGAACTCAGAGAAATCAGAAAGGAACTGAAAGTGTGCTCACAGGTACAGGAACGCTCGGATCATGTCAGAGAAAACCTCGAGATAATCGACAGAGACCGGCAGCGCGAAAAAGCGAGGTAGTACCCTATAGAAAGGTGTGCCTTTTCGGGGTCATTTTCGCGCAAAATCGAATGTTGTGACATTGGTTTTTGCAGATGAAATGAGCAAAAAGGATATACGGGTCGACTGACTTAAATCAGGTATCAAAAAACAATGTGCTGACATATAAAAGGAGGTTTCAATTGGCAAAGAGGGGATCTAAAGAAGAAAGAGAAACTATCATACGCTTCGACGAAACCGATGGCCCTGCAGTCATCTACACTTTCAACGCTGATCTGAAGAAAAGGCTGAAATCTTTTACAAAAAAACATCCTGAGCTCTGCAACATGACCGCTGAAGATAAAGAGTATGGCAGCATGACATATGAGATCGATAAATCAAGGCTCCAGATCAGATTCACGGCACCCTACAGCGCGGAGCGAAAAGAGAATGTTGGCAAAATGGGCAGAAAAAACAAGAAGCAGTCGAAGAGTGAGTAGAAGGGAGATGATTGAATGAATCCGGGAGGAGATGCAGCAGAACAGGTCGTAAGACTGTCACTGGAAGGAGTGGAGGTAGCGGCTAAGATAACAGGTAATGGCGCGAAGAACATCGCGCTTCTTTTGTATGCGACTCTCAAGCAGGAACAGAAGACAAAGGGCAAGGCGAGACTGACAAACATGCTGAAGTCCGGCAAGGAGCTCAAGGTCTATACGATCACACAGAAGGACCTTCCTAAGTTTTCGCAGGAAGCGAAACGATACGGAGTTCTTTACTGTGTGCTGAAGGACAGAAACAACAAGGATCAGAATGCTGCGGTGGATGTGATAGCAAGAGCAGAAGACGCAAGCAAGATCCAGAGAATCACGGAGCGCTTCAGGCTGGCAACTGTTGACCGCGCAGATGTATCGCTGAACATCCTTAAGGACAAGGACAAGATGTTCCCTAAAGACAAGTCTGTGAAGGAGGCGCTGCAGGGCGGCAGGCCTGAGGGTGAGCTGGAGGAAATGCCTGACCCTGAAAGAGGACTTCCTCCGGCATATGATGAAGAGCCTATCGAAGGACGCAGCATAGATGACGGGCCGAAGAAGGAGGAACTTCAGGTAAACCCCAGTTTGGCAAAGACAGGCCGAGACCCTCTGTCAGAGCCAAGCTCAACGCAAGCAGACCGCTCAAATGGCCTCCCTGGTAAGGAAAGGCCATCGGTCAGAGAGAAGCTGAATCTGTATAAGGCAGAGATAGCCAAGGAGAAAGCTGAAAGAGCGAGTGAACTAGCAAAGGATGTGGTCTCAAAGGGTGTCGACGCGGCAAAGGATGTCGTTAAAGCGGTGCCTTTACCGGGAAGGGAGCGCTAACAGATGATACGGACAAAGAAGATAGAAATAGATGAGTATGAACAGGGGATCCTGATCAATGCTCTGAATCTATTCAGGAATCAGCAGATCAGAGAGTCTCGCCCCACTGATCCTATCGATGAACTCATCATGAAGATCATCGAACACGGACCCAGGAATCTGATGGTAGCTGAAAGAGGAGACTCATACGGGTACGCAAGGTAATCACAGGGATGATTTCCTTATTGCGGCCGCCGGTGCAGTACCGGTCGTGTGGATAGGACTAAAGATCGCACCATACTGGGACGGGAGCATATTCGAGCTCGTTACTCAGTTGGATGAGATATTTGCCGAGCCTTGGCATATAGAACTGGCAAGGAGCAGCCCTGAGGCTGTTTTATTTTGCCTCTTCTTATATGTAATGGGCATCGGCATATGGCTGTCCACACGCCGGAACTACCGGAAAGGAGAAGAACACGGCTCAGCTAAGTGGGGCGATGCTGCAGCCGTGAACCGAAAGTACAGACAGAAGCCTGACTGCATGAACAAGATACTGACTCAGAATGTAAGGATCGGCTTCAATGCTCAAAAGCACAGAAGAAATCTGAATATCCTGATCATCGGAGGAAGCGGAGCAGGAAAGACCCGGTTCTTCGTAAAGCCGAATGTAATGCAGGCAGCGGGCAACGGTGCGGAATTCAGCATGATCCTGACCGATCCGAAAGGGGAGCTGGCGCTATCAACGGGAAGGATGCTAGAGGAGGAATGCGGCTATAAGGTAAGGATCCTTGATCTGATTCATCCTTATCAGAGCCATTGCTACAATCCTTTCGTATATCTGAGGGATGACAATGATGTGCAAAGACTGGTGACTAACCTGTTCAAGGCGACGACACCACCAGGTTCGACTACTCAGGATCCGTTCTGGGATAACGCAGCTCAGATGCTCCTCATGGCACTTGTCTTCTATCTGAAGTATGAAGCGCCTGAAGATGAGCAGAACTTCGCGATGGTAATGGAGATGCTCAGAGCCGGTGAGGTGGATGAGGATGATAGCAAGATGCCGAGTGCACTGGATACGCTCTTCTTCGATCTGAGAAAGACTGACCCGGATCACATCGCGCTCAAGTACTACGATGCATATCACTCAGGCTCAGGCAAGACGCTGAAGTCGATACAGATCACGCTTGCTGCAAGATTAGATAAGTTCAATCTGGACAGCATAGCATCGCTGACTATCACGGACGAGCTTGATCTCTGGAGGATAGGAGAAGAGAAGACTGCCCTGTTTGCGATCATCCCGGACAACGACACGAGCTTCAACTTCCTTGTGAGCATCCTCTATACACAGCTGTTCCAGCAGCTGTTTGAGGTAGCCGACAAGAAGTACGGAGGCAGTCTGCCGGTTCCGGTGCAGTTTATTTTTGATGAATTCGCCAATAGTGCGACACGTTCTACGCCTAAAACGGTAGGAATAACCGACAAAAGCGTAGCCTAAGGTCGCGTTTACAATTGAATATTGAAAATGTGGTTTTAGAGAACTGCATGACTGAAATCTCAAATGAGAGGGTAACGCCTTGAATGGGATTCACTAATACTCCGAATAGCGTCGACTGAGTACAGACAGTCGGGGTTATAGAGCTCGGGGAAGTCGCGTGAAGCGCATCCTAACGTAAAGCCGAGGAAAGCTCCGCAGAGGTGTGGGGTGTGCGTGACAGCGCGGGTGGTGTCTCCATATGGATAGAATGACC
>JAFRJV010000085.1 GCA_017432075.1 Mogibacterium sp.
CCTCCTTAAATGAATTTACACCATAGGTGCATAATTCAATTATATGAGGTCGATTTCCCGGCTGGAATGATGATTTCCATTCTGCCGGAACGGTGATTTCCTCACGCCGGACAGGTGCGGGAAACTACGCCGGAATACTCACCGTTGCTGAAAATATCCAGAGTCTGGCAGAAGCATATGCTACGAGGAACGAAGGCAATAATGCATTGCCTCTGGCTGTTTACAACAATGAAGATCTCATCGGATTTATTATGATCGGAAAGGGAACTGTGGGCAATCCGGACGAGAGCGATTTGATCAAAGAAAACTACTGCTTATGGAGATTCATGATCGATAAGAAATTTCAGGGGCAAGGTCTTGGAAAGCAGACAATGGATGCTGCAGTAGCATTGATCCGCACATTCCCTTTTGGCGAAGCAAAAAAAGTATGGTTGTCTTACGAACCTGAAAACGATCGCGCAAGAGAGATATATCAAAAGTACGGTTTCGCGGAGAATGGAGAAATGTGCGGAAATGAGATTGTTGCAGTTTATGAACTGTAAAGCCATATCGCGAAGGTAAAATTGTCAGGCGGGTGACCGGATGATAGAGGATGGCATGCTTTATTTATATTTTGCCGAAATGGCTAAAGCTGAGTAGATAGCCATGGACAGCACCATTCCTACTATGACCTGTCCGATGTTCCACGGCAGACCGACGATGGCCAGCGCAAAGCTTCCGTACATCATGGTCTCGGCGGCAAGATATCCTGCGCACATGAGTATCCCTCCGGCCGTCATGGCTGTTAACCTAACGAGTCTGTCTGTCGAATGGCTGTGTTTATGGTTCCGGGCGTACCTCTCGAGAATCAGTCCTGTGACAAAGGCCATAAAGAACTTGATGACAAGAGTCCAGGGTGCCCAGAAAGCGAATCCGCCAAGAATATCCGCCAGCGCTGATCCGAGTCCCGCGGCAGCAGCGCCGTGTCGCTTTCCCAGCATCAGGACTCCGAGAAAAATCATCGTATCACCCAGATGAACATATCCCTGAGTCATCGGAACGGGGATCCTGAATAAAACCGTTCCGAGCAGGACAAGGCAAATCATAAGTGCCGTGTAAACAAGACCGGAAGTCCTGTTATCAGAAGATCCATTGCTCATATTCTGTCCTCTTTTCCCAAATGTAAACGATTAATTTGCCCCTTTTTCTGATTAGTATTATAATAACCGCAAATTGTAATCAGAAAAATATACATTTTTACCTATTTTGTGTAGCACAATTCGTGGGGTTAAGGGGATAGTTAATATGATTTCAATGGAATTCAATAACAATTCGTCCAAAAGCCTGTATGTACAGCTTTATGAGTATCTCAGAAATGAGATAGCTGAAGGCAGGATTCGTCCGGGTGAGAGGCTCCCGTCTCTTCGCAATATGGCGGCTATCCTCGGGATCAGTGTGACAACTGTAAAGATCGCCTATGATCAGCTCATGGTCGAAGGCTATGTCATTAGCAGGCCACAGTCGGGTTTCTATGCGGCGCAGGGAGCTGTCGGAAGCGCGGGCCCTGACAGAAGCGCTTTCGAATCTGATAATTCCCGGAATCTCGGGGGCGATAAGAGCAAAGAGTCAGAAAAAGGCAGCCGGGACACCAAACCGGCAGAAGAGACTACCGGTTTGTCAGCTCACGCGCAATCGTTAAGCTGCGATCCGGAATCTTTTGATTTTGTCAAATGGAAAAAGTGCATGGCAAGCGTTCTCAATGAGACGCCTGAACTTCTGCTGACAGAAGCGGACAGACAGGGCGAGCCTGAACTCAGGGAGGAGATCGCAGCATATATATACAAGTCGAGAGGGGTCATCTGTACTCAGGAGCAGGTCGTGATCAGTGCAGGGACCCAGCAGCTGGTCAGCCATCTTGCAAGGATATTGAAGCTCATGGATATCGGGCATGTATCAGTTGAAGACCCCGGATATATGCCTGTAAGGAGTATTTTCCGCGACTGGGGATTCAGCATGAGCTGCATTCCGGTCAGAGAAAACGGGATAATGATTGAAAGGCTGCCTGTAAATATAAGGACAGCGGTATATGTCTGCCCACAGAACCAGTTCCCGACCGGCGCGCTGATGCCTGTCGGAAGAAGACGTCAGCTGCTTGACTGGGCGAAGGCAAATGACAGTATAATAATTGAAGATGACTACAACAGCGAGCTCAGATATACAGGAATGCCGGTGCCGGCGCTGCAGGGGCTCGACAGAGACGGCAGGGTCGTTTACATAGGATCGTTCACATCGACACTGTTCCCGGCTGTCAGGATCAGCTACATGGTGCTGCCGCCTGTAATGGTCGGTCTATACAACAGCATCCGGATGAATTATGACCAGACATGTTCCAAGACTGAACAGCTTACTCTGGCACGTTTTATGAATAGCGGCTGCTATCAGGCAAATCTCCGCAGGGTGAAGACACTTTATTCACGCAAACTCAGCGAGGCTCTTTCCGCTATCAGAGAGTATGGCAGCAGCGGGAATTTTCTTACCGCAGAGAACACTCAGTCAGGAATTAAACTGACTCTTCGTCTCGACACCTTCAACAGGGTGCTCCACGAAGGGATGCAGGGAAGTGCCAGAGTCGAGGAGACCAGGAAAGAGCTGGCGGAAAGACTGATCAGGAAAGCAGCGGATGCAGGGATAAAGGTCAGAGATATAGATCAGCTTGATCATGACGGACAGATTTATCTCGCTTTTTATTACAGTCAGATACCGCTTGGAAAGATCAGAGAGGCCGTCAGAATAATGACGGACGGATTCAGGTCAGCAGTTACCAGAGGCATACTCAGCATGCCTTCGGTGTATGAAGTGATCCGCCTCACAGACGGCGAGCCGAAATTCCTCGAGGACCACTATGAAAGGCTTGGGAGATCGCTCGCGGCTATCGGAATGCTTACGCCGTTCACTATAGAGGAATTGCGTGGCAGCATCGAAGACCTCGTTCGGGAGAGCGGGATCAGGGATCACAATATCAGGGTAGAGGTGGATGTGAGCGGATACGCGTCCATGCACCTCAATCCGACACACTATCCTGACGCGGAGATGTACAGGACGGGGGTAAAGACCGGTCTGTTCAGGGGAGAGCGGACAAATCCGAACATCAAGATGATGGATCTGAAGCTCCGCGACGCAACGGATGCAGCAATGAAGAGGGATGGCCTCTACGAAGTTCTGCTGGTCGACAGGGAAGGATCAATAACAGAAGGAAGCCGTTCCAATGTTTTCTTCATAAAGAACGGTGAGGTGTTTACAGCACCGCCGGACAAAGTCCTTCTGGGTGTCACGAGAGCGAAGATCATCGAACTCATAAGAGATATGGGAGTGGATCTGAAGGAAGAGAGCGTTGCAGCGGATAGTATTGCGGCATTTGACGCCGCATTTATAAGCGGAACGTCTCCTGCAGTCATGCCGATAGCATGTATCGGGGATGTCACATATGATGTGAGCGATCCGTTGCTCAGGGAGATCATGAATAAGTATGACGCGCTATAAAACTAAAACCGCATGGAGCTTGACGTCACAAACAAAAGAAAAATACGCATCACTTCGATGGCCGTTGATATAGCTGTCATTCTTTTGCTGTCAGCAGTGGTGGTGATCATACTCATGGTATCTTCGGGGAAAGACAGAACCCTTACATATTCAGTTTATCCATATCTGCCGGACACAGAATACTATGAAGGGATCCTGGAAGAGGAATGGGAGAAGCTGCACCCGGATATCAGCCTTGAATATGTACCGTATAATTGTTACAAAGATGGGAGCCCTGAGGGGATCGATGTTATCATGTTTGACTCGATCCTTGAAAGGAAGTTCATCGAAAAAGGCTATATAAAACCTTTGAACATCGATGAATTCGCAGATACAGGTGACTTTTTCAGGTTTACACTTGAGCCTGCAGCAGGATATGATAACAACTACGGCGTTCCTGTTTTCCTGTGCTGCGACTTAATGATTTATGACGGAGACAACAAAGAACTATCGGAAGCGCAAAACATATTTGATCTTGCGTCATCTGACAGTCGTCTGCTGATCTCTTTTGCTTCGTACGGACATCATATCTATCTTCTGGATGCAGCGGTGGATAAAACACAGGATCCGGAAACGATCCAACATAAAGAAGGCCTGGGAAACATAGACGTTTCCGCGAACGAAAAGGCACTTGACGGTGCGGCTGCTCCTGAATACACGGATGCTGCCGGCAATTCCCTTGCCGGATTATATGACTCCGGAACAGCCGACGGATACTTTGGATATGCCGAGACAATGAGATTCCTCAGCAAGAGAATCGACACTACAGAAGTAAAGCAGATCAGTATAGATAAGCAGAGCAACATCCCTTTGTTCTACTGCGACCTGGCAGGAATATCCGCAGATGTTCCTGATGATAAAAACGGCCTTTGCATGGACCTGATAAGGATAATGACAGATGAAGAAGTCATGAAACGAGTGTCAGTTAAGGACGGCGATCCGCAGTACCTGATGTTTCCGAGAAGCTCGTTTTATGATGATATGGAAAAAGAATACCCGATGTATGCCAAGCTCGGAAAGATTGCCGGCAATGAAAACAACAGGCTGTTCCGGGCGTATGGATCTTTCATGGACGAGAGATACGGGCGATAAATATGGAAAAGTAAAAATGATTTACGTAGTAAGGCATGGAGAGACTGAATGGAATGCTCTCAATAAGGTTTTAGGACGGACTGATATGCCTCTTAATGCCAAAGGTCTGGAACAGGCACAGGAAGTTGCCCGTTCTCTTAAAGATGTAAACATAGATGTCTTTCTTTGCTCTCCATTATGCAGAGCAAGGCAGACCGCTGATGCTGTTTCAAGTGAAACAGGAATCCGGTATAAAATTGATGACAGACTGATCGAGCAGGATTTTGGCATGTTTGAAGGTGTTAACAGATTTGACCGGAAATATCAGGAGGCAAAGAGAGAATACTTTGTCAGATATCCGGACGGAGAATCATATTTCGATTTGGCTGCCAGAGTATTTCCTCTGATAAAAGAGCTGGACGGAGCAAATGCTCTTCTTGTGACACATGGCGGTATCTGCAGAATAATCCGAAGTTATTTTGAAGATATGGGAAATGAAGAGTTTGTGCAGTTTTCTCAGGGAAACTGCGAGATAAGAATATATCCCTGACATGGAGAGCGAAATGAATTCAATTCTGATCAAAGATACGACAAAGGAAGAACGCGAGCAGATCGTTGCGGAATCTATAGGGAATATCAATGGTGCCTGTGATGGATGTGCTGCCGGACTTGCAGAGATGTATCAGGATTATATTGACGGCAAAAGAGAGATACGCGATATCAATATGGAGTTCAGCGCGTCATATACGAAATGAATGAGAGGTTGGATGTAAAAATGCTGCGTCAACGAATAGTGTTTCATGGATGGGTACAGGGGGTCGGATTCAGATACTGGGCAAGGCATGCAGCCGGGTTATATGGTGCGACCGGCTGGGTCAGGAACAATCCGGATACTACAGTAACAATGGAGATCCAGGGGACACGGGAACAGATAGATAATGTGATAAATGCGCTGGAGCGAGGCAGATTCATCAATATAGATTATATGGATGTGATTGATCTTCCTGTTATAGAAACAGAACGGAGTTTCCGTACATTGGTTTAGAAGATATTTACAGGTGCCGCAAAACACAGACTGCTGAATGCTTTTCAGCGGTGTTTCTTTTTTTTGAAGTTTTTGATCCCGACCGGGAACAGTGGGTGCTTATTCTTACGGGCAAAACAAGGAGCTGTTGAAATAAAAGAAAATATTTTTAAAAATTTTTGAAATAACAGTTGACAACCGTGTTGAGCTGTTATTATAATAAGGCAGGTTGTTAAAGCAACAACAAATTATAAGAAATGTGACGTTAACACTATCGACACAACAACTCATATGTATTATCATTAAGGAGGTAATTATGAAAGCAAAAGCAGTCAGACTTCACGCTGCAAACGATCTTCGTCTCGATGAATTTGAGCTTCCTGAAATCAAGGATGATGAGATCCTGGTAAAGGTGATATCCGACACTGTCTGCATGTCCACGCACAAGTGTGCGATCCTGGGTGTGGAGCACAAGAGGGTACATGAAGATGTAGCTGAGCATCCTGCTATCATGGGTCATGAGATGGCCGGTGATATCGTAAAGGTTGGAAAGGCTCATCAGGATAAGTTCAAGCCTGGCATGAAATTCACACTTCAGCCGGCCCTTAACTACAAGGGAACGATGTGGAGCCCTGGATATTCCTATGAATTCTTCGGTGGAAATGCTACTTACTGCATTATTCCTGCTGAGGTAATGGAGCTCGGATGCATGCTGGAGTACAAGGGACGCGCTTATTATGAGGCTTCTCTGGCAGAGCCGTATTCATGCAGCGTAGGCGCTTTCCACGCAGCATACCACACAAAGATGGGAGTATATACTCATGAAATGGGTATCGTAGAAGGCGGCAAACTTGCCATTCTGGCCGGTGCCGGCCCGATGGGACTTGGCGCTCTGAGCTATGCGATGAACTGTGACAGACGTCCTGGAATGATCGTCGTTACAGATGTAAACAAGGACAGGCTTAAAAGAGCAGAAGAGCTCTTCCCGACTGAAGAAGCAAAAGAAAACGGAATCGATCTTCACTTTGTAAATACAGCTGAAGTCGATGATCCGGTTGCATATCTTCGCGGTATGACTGACGGAACAGGCTTTGATGATGTTCTGTGCTATGCACCGGTCGCAGCAGTTGTTGAGCAGTCAAGCGGGATCCTTGGCAGAGACGGTTGTCTCAATTTCTTCGCAGGCCCTACAGATAAAGAGTTCAGTGCAAAGATCAATTTCTATGATGTTCACTACAACTCAACCCACGTAATGGGTACAACCGGCGGAAACACTGCTGACATGATCGAATGCCTTGATCTGACAGCAGCTGGAAGAATCAATCCGGCCGTTATGATCACACACATCGGCGGACTTGCAGTAGCAGGAGAGACTATCCTTGACCTTCCTAAGATCCCTGGCGGAAAGAAGCTGATCTACAACCATATCGATCTGCCTCTCATCGCTCTGACTGATCTCAGAGAAAAAGGAAAAGAGGATGAGAGATTTTCTGCTCTTGCTGATATCGTAGACGCACACAGAGGCCTCTGGTGCCCTGAAGCAGAAGAATATCTTCTGGCGAACTTTACTGAATAGTGGATCGGTACAGAATTCTTCCGGGAATGATGGACTGATCCCGGAAGGAGGGAAGTATGGATTCTGTTGAAAGCAGACGCAGTGCTATTGTCGCATGGATCAACGAAAAAGGAGAGGTTACCTTCGCACAGCTGAAAGAAGCATTTCCGAATGTATCGGACATGACTCTTCGCACAGATCTTAAAAATCTGGACGACAACAAGAGAATAGTTCGTATCCACGGAGGTGCACGTTCGGTAGACGTGGTAGTAGGCACAGATGACTTTATGAGCCGCCGCAGCATAAGAAATGTTGACGCCAAGAAAGCCATCATCATGAAAGCGAAGGAGATGATCGTTCCGGGAACGTCGATCTTTCTCGACTCGGGAAGCACGACTACAATGCTGGCAGCGGAGCTTGATGATCAGCCGAATCTGATTGTAACAAGCAGTATCAGCTGTGCAATGGAGCTTGCAGGCCTGGAAAAACCCCAGGTCCTGATCCCAGGAGGGTCTTTGAACCGATATAGCCTGAGCATCTGCGGGTCGCAGTGTATCAGTGAACTGCAGAAGATGACTTTTGATCTGGCCTTCATCGGGGTCACCACCTACGATGAAAAAACCGGATTTGCGTGTAATGTATACGAGGAATCTCTGCTTAAGCGGGCTGCGATAAATAAGGCGCTTAAAACCATCGTACTGATGGATTCCACAAAAGTGGGCAAACACAGCACATTCACATTCGGCTCCCTACAAGACGTTGATGCTGTGATCTCCGACGGCGGTCTGCCTGAATCATTCCTGGCAGCCTGCAGGGAAAATGATGTGGAAGTCCTTTAAGACAGAAATGTTACTTCCGGTACCGTTTCTCATATAGTCATCGGCCGACAGGATCGCGCTGATCCGCGCGGCCTGATGATCCCCCCGGTCCTGATAATGATTTTGTAGATATTAGATTAATCAAGGATGAGGAGAATAAATATGAAAAACGGAGTACAACGTTTCGGAAAATTTTTATCCGCCATGGTAATGCCTAACATCGGTGCATTCATCGCATGGGGATTCATAACAGCTTTATTCATTCCTGATGGATGGCTGCCTAATGAGCATCTTGCCTCAATTCAGCCATACATGCTCTCTTACCTGCTTCCTGCTTTGATAGCATTCACAGGCGGCAGAATGGTAGGAGGAGACCGCGGTGGTGTCATGGGCGCCATTGCAGTAATGGGAACTATTGCCGGTGTCGGCGGAACTGAAGGACAGCCTATGCTGATGGGCGCAATGGTCATGGGACCTTTTGCAGGCTGGATCATCAAGAAGTTTGACCGCTTCATGGAAAGCAGAATGCCTGCCGGCTTCGAAATGCTTATCAACAACTTCTCAGTAGGTATTATCGGTATGCTCGTTGCTATCTTCGGATACTACGTGATCGGTCCGGTAATGACAATAATACTGAGTGTACTTACTGCCGGTGTAGACGTACTCGTCAACCACCACCTGCTCCCTCTGGCAGCTATCTTCATTGAGCCTGCCAAGGTGCTGTTCCTGAACAACGCGATCAACCACGGTATCTTCACACCGATCGGTGCTGAGCAGGTAAAGGCTGCAGGACAGTCCATCATGTACATGCTCGAAGCCAACCCGGGCCCTGGACTCGGCGTACTCCTGGCTTACTGGGCATTCGCAAAGGACAAGGCAACAAAGGACTCGGCTCCTGGAGCTATCATCATTCACTTCCTGGGAGGAATCCACGAGATCTACTTCCCGTACGTACTGATGAACCCGGTAGTTATCATTGCACCTATCGTAGGAAACATCTGCGCCATCACATGGTTCCTCATAACCGGATGCGGACTGAAGGGACCTGCTTCGCCGGGATCGATCATCGCATTCATGGCTATGGCACCTAAGAACAAGATGCTCCTGATCTTCATCGGTGTAGCTATCGCAGCAGCAGTATCATTTGCTATCGCTTCTGTCATCATCAAGGCTACAAGCACGACAGCTTCCATCGACGAGGCAAAGGCTGAAGTAGCTGACAGAAAAGCTCAGGCAAAGGGAACAGTTAATGTAAACAAATCTGAATCCGTTCGCAAGGTCATCTTTGCCTGCGACGCAGGAATGGGCTCCTCCGCAATGGGAGCAACAAAGTTCCGCAACAGGATCAAGGCAGCAAGACCTGACATCGAAGTAAAGAATACTTCAGTAGACAATATCCCTTCGGATTGTGATATCGCAGTAGTTCAGACTACTCTGCAGGAAAGAGCAAAGAAGTCCGCTCCGCAGGCACAGCTCGTAACTATCGAGAACTTCCTGAATGACCCTGCACTGGATGCACTCTATCTGCAGCTTACAACACTCGATGCTCCGGCTCAGGAACAGCCGAAAGATGATGTTGAAAAGGCCGTTGCAGCAGCTGAAAAAAGTGTAAAGAAAGACGTTATCGTAAAGGACAGTATCCTTCTGAACCAGCCTTCCGTAACTAAGGAAGAAGCGATCCGCAAAGCAGGAGAACTTCTGGTTGCACGCGGCGCAGTTGAACCGGCATATGTTGATGCCATGCAGGAAAGAGAACGCATGGTCAGTACATATATGGGAATGGGTATCGCTATTCCTCACGGAACAGCTCAGGCAAAGGGAACAGTAAAGAAGACAGCAATCTCCATGGTCCAGTACCCGGAAGGCGTTGACTTCGGAGCTGAGAAAGCACAGCTTGTATTCGGTATCGCAGGAATCGGTGACGAGCATCTGGATCTTCTTGCAAAGATCGCAGGATGCCTTGAGGATCCTGAGGTTCTTGAAAAGATGAAGACCACAGGTGATGTGGACTGGATCCTGAAGACACTTTCGTAAGAAGTACATCTGATAAAATGATAATACATACAAAAAATGCCCGGCTGCTCTGCCGGGCATTTATTTTACCGATAGGTTCTTTACTGTATAACGCCGCAGTTGTGATAATATACAGAAAAGAAAAGCCATGATCCGGGAAGGAGATAAACAGTGAAGATAGCATGGTTCTGTATTCCGGCGCACGGACATACCAACCCGACGCTCGGACTCGTTAAGACACTTACTGAAGCCGGACACCAGATCTGGTATTTTTCCTTTGAAGAATTCAGAGAGAAAATCGAGAGAGCCGGCGCAACTTTCATAGGCTGTGACGGGTACGACTTTGAAATGGAAGATAAGGACAACGCGGATCGCGTCGGCAAAGACAAGGTCTTCGCGACCGAACTGCTCGTTTCATCGACACTTGCGCTGGATGAGATGACTACCCGTGTTATAGGTGAAATCAGACCGGATGTGGTCGTATCAGACTCGGTAGCATTCTGGGGCAAACTCGCAGCCATGAAGCATGGCCTTCCGTATGTTTCATCGACCACGACTTTTGCCTTTAACAGGTATTCGGCAAAGTATATGCAGGAGAGCGCCTGGGACATCGCAAGGATGCTGATGGCAATGCCGCGTATCAACAAGCAGCTGAAACGCCTTCGCGAAAAAGGCTATCCGGTGAAAAGCCTGCTGGATATCGTACAGAATGACAACGATACCAACACCATAGTTTACACTTCAAAGTACTTTCAGCCATGCTCGGATACTTTCTCTGACAGATATCATTTCATAGGACCGTCTATCCGGCCAGTCACAGATCCGATAGAAAAAACTTCGGAAAAGACCATTTACATTTCGATGGGAACTGTAAACCAGAACAGACAGTTTTACCGCAACTGTATCAACGTGCTTGCGCCTACGGGCTGGCAGGTGATCATTTCAATGGGAACGAATAAAGATCATTTCGATGATCTTCCGGATAACATACAGGTCTATGAGTCTGTAGACCAGATGGCGGTACTGTCGATCGCTGATGCGTTCATCACACACTGCGGTATGAATTCTGCCTCTGAAGGCCTGTACTATGGCGTACCGCTCGTGCTTTTCCCGCAGACACCGGAGCAGAATGCAGTGGCAAAAAGAGTTGAAGAACTTGGCGCCGGGGTCAGACTGAAATCGATATCCGAAGAGGATGTCCTGGATGCGCTGACCAAAGTCATTAATGAACCTCAGTATAAGGCGGGTGCTGAACGCATATCCGATAGTTTTAAAAGAAGCGGAGGAATGGAGGAGGCAAAAGCTTTTCTTGAAACGGTTGCCGCTGAATAAAAAACTGAGATCACGATCGCTATCGTAGTGCTGACGGTATATGTGGAGGTTTCCCGGCCAGTGACAAACTGCAGAGAACTGAAACCAAGTGAATATGAACTGCTTAAGACATTTACTTATGAGGCGATCTTTATTCCGGATGGCGCGGAACAGCCGGACCGCTCCATAGTTGAACTGCCGGAACTTTCTGTTTATTATGATTCCTTTGGCAGCGGAGCGGCTGATATCTGTATCGCTGCGGAATGTGAAGGCAATGTTGTAGGTGCTGCCTGGGCACGTATTATGGATGATTACGGCCATGTTGAAAATGATACACCATCGCTTGCCATATCTGTTCTCCGGGAATACAGGGGACGTGGCATAGGTACACAGATTCTTCACCAGTTGCTCGAATCACTGAGATGCAGAGGATATGAAAAGGTATCGTTCGCTGTCCAGAAGGCTAACTATGCAGTCAGCATGTACAAAAAATCAGGCTTCAGGACAGCAGACGAAAACGACGAAGAATTCATAATGGTATGCGGACTTACCGGACCGGTGATCTATAAAGAACTCGGAATACTGACAAAAGATAAAGGCAGGTGGCAGGAGAATATCACGTATGTTTCGTCGCTGCTCAACCATGAGTCTGTTAAGATACGGGCCAAAGCGCTCTGGCTTCTTGGAGAAATGGGACTGGCATATCCCATGGAGGTGCGGGACATTGCTCCTGCAATCGCAGCTTTCTTCAATAGCCCTGTTCCTCTTCTGCGGGAACGCGCCGTCAACGCAATGGGCAGGATCGGAAGAGGCCGCTATAATGTGATAGAACCGTATTGGGCAGACATGTTCCGCTTTGCTTCTGATGAAGATGCAGGGGTCAGACTGAGTTTTGTATGGGCATCGGAAAATATCGCAACGAATAATCCGGACATTTACGGAAACTATATGCCGGTATTTGAGAAGCTTCTTTACGATAAGGACGACAAGGTAAGGATGGAAGCACCGGAGATGTTCCGCGTTATCGGCAAACGCAGGCCGGAGTTCGTCATACCGTATACAGAGCAGCTGCAAAGGATATCGGAAACCGACATCAACCGTGTCGTCAGGATACATTGCCTTGGTGCGATCAAGGCGGCCGGACCGAAATAGACAGCCTGTCAAACCACCGGAAAGCCGGTGGTATTTCTTTTGCTTCAATATACTAATGTTGCTATACTATTGTGAGAGAACTCTTGACAGGAGGTAATAACAATATGAACAACGTACCAAGAAATGTAAGCAGGCCTGTTCAGGCAAGTCCGGCGGTCACTTCATCTTCGGCCGGATCATTTTTTGTCGGTATTTTAGCAGTGGCTGGAATAGTGGCTTCGATCATAGCGAAAATGTGGTATCTTGCAATAGTTGTCCTTGTTTTATGGACAATAGTTGCAAATATAAGGATCGTACCGCAGGAGCATGCATATATCATTGAAAGACTCGGAAAATTCAAATCTGTCTGGTATGCAGGACTTCATGTAAAGATTCCTGTTATCGATAACATCGTAAACAGAATTTCGCTTAAGGAGCAGGTCTTCGACTTCCCGCCGCAGCCGGTCATCACTAAGGATAATGTATCGGTAAAAGTCGATTCGGTAGTATTTTCAAAGGTCTTTGATCCTCAGAAATACACGTATGGTGTAGAGAATCCAATAGCGGGACTTCAGAACCTGTCGGCAACTACATTGAGAAGCATCATCGGCGGAATGGAACTCGATACGACACTTTCGTCGAGAGAATCGATCAACAGCCAGATGGAGGCTATCCTTGATGAGGCTACAGATCCGTGGGGCATCAAGGTAAACAGAGTTGAACTCAAAAACATCGATCCGCCTCCGGCTATCGAGGAAGTTATGACAAAACAGATGAGAGCAGAGCGTGAAAGACGCCAGACAGTCCTCGAGGCTCAGGCTCATCAGGAATCCGTAGTATCAAGAGCAGAGGGTGACAAGAGGGCCAAGGTCCTCGCCGCTGAAGCTGAAAAAGAGGCTAAGATCGCTCTTGCACAGGGTGAAGCGGAATCCATCAGGCTGGTATATGAAGCTCAGGCTCAGGGCCTGGAGAAGCTGAGAGAAGCGCATATCGATGAAAGCGTTCTCAGGCTCAAGGGACTTGAAGCATTGAGAGATGTTGCGGACGGAAGAGCAACAAAGATATATATGCCTACAGATATCAGCAAAGTAGTATCAACACTCGGAGTGGTCTCGGAATCCCTGGGGATAGGCGACTCGACACCTGTAGACAAGTCTGCAAAACCGGTAAAAAAACCGGAAGCTGATCCTTGCTTAAGTGAAGAGACGAGCAGGGAAGGGCGCAGAGCGGCAGATACGGGAGATTCCATCAGAGTCGATGTCGAGGCACGCAGAAGCGTGATATAATCAGTAAATACATGCGGGACAGAGAACACGGAGGAACAAAATGAACGAAATGATTACAAAAAGGAATGATCTGCTGGCGCAGAAAGTCATAAAGGGACTTGAGTCGAGAAATATGAAGGGCTTTTACGCTCACAGCAAAGCTGAAGCACTGCAGACCGCACTTGGGCTTATTCCTGAAAGAAGTACTGTAACGATGGGAGGAAGTGTAAGTGCCAGAGAGATCGGTCTTGTTGATGCGATGAAAGTCGGCAACTACATTTTTATCGACAGAGACATGGCAGATGATAAGCGTGCAGCAGCTCTGGCGGCATATGACGTGGATGTTTTCCTTTCAAGCTGCAATGCCATTACTGAGGACGGTGTGCTCGTAAATATCGACGGTAATGCAAACAGGGTGTCGGCCATTGCGTATGGACCGCGAAAAGTCATCTTCATTGTCGGCATGAACAAAATATGCAAGGATGTCGACAGTGCGATGAAGAGGGCGCGCAACATAGCGGCTCCGGTCAATGCTCAGAGATTCGGCCTCGATACACCTTGCTCAAAGACCGGCTCATGCATGGACTGCAAATCGCCTGACACGATCTGCTGCCAGTTCCTTACAACGAGATATTCAAGACATGATGACCGGATCTTCGTAATATTGGTCAACGATAATCTGGGATTCTGATAAACTGATTTATGGAGGAGTTTAATGAAAATAGCGGTAACTTATGATAACGGAAATGTTTTTCAGCATTTCGGAAGAACAGAGAACTTTAAAGTGTATGAAGTAGAAGGCGGCAGAGTGGTTTCATCAGAGGTGATGAATTCCAACGGTATTGGCCACGAAGCACTGGCATGGTTGCTCAAGGACTGTGACATCGATGTTCTGATATGCGGCGGAATGGGCCAGGGCGCACAGGATGCTCTTGCTGAAGCTGGTATCGAAGTCTGCGCAGGAGCAGAGGGAAATACTGACGAAGCTGTTGCTGCATATCTTGCAGGTGAACTCGAGAACACGGGTGTCAACTGCGACCATCACGATCATGAGCATGGCCATGATCACGATCACGACCACGGATGCAGCCCTCAGGACTGTGCCGGCTGCGCAGGCTGCGGAGGCGGTGCCGGGTTTGAGCCATTCTATTTCTTTGAGGGCACAAATGTCGGAAAGAAGGTCAAGGTCCATTACAGAGGTACATTTGATGACGGAACACAGTTCGATGCATCATATGACCGCAACATGCCTCTCGAATTCGTATGCGGAGTGGGCGACATGATCAGAGGCTTCGACCGCGCTGTTGCCGAGATGGCTGTAGGCGACATCATCGACGTTCATCTGGAACCGGAAGAAGCATATGGTATGCCTAATCCTAACATGGTCATAACTGTACCGAAAGCTTCCATACATGGACTTGAAGATGTTGAGACCGGCGATAAGGTCATGCTGCAGGATGAGCTTGGCAGACCGTTCGATGCTCTTGTGACAGCTCAGGATGAAGAAAGCATAACTTTCGACTGCAACCACGAAATGGCAGGAAAGGCTCTCAATTTCACTATTGAGATGCTTGAGATAGTTTAAAAAGTGGAGAAAAAAATGGGTAAAAAAATGGGTAAAAAGTATCTGGGTGTAGATATTGGCGGTACGTTCATTAAGCTCGGCATCGTGGATGGTGCCGGAAACGTCAGCATGCGCCGCGAGGTACCGATCAACAGGAGTGGAAGCGAGACCGTAATGGAGACATTGATGCACGGGATAGATGCACTCCTCGATGACTCGGGCTTCAAAGCAGGCGACTTCGATGGCATGGGCGTTTCAGCCGCAGGCTGCATAAATACGAAAACCGGATGTGTGGCAGAAAACGGCGGCAATATACCTGACTGGTCGTTCACTTCTGTTACCGGACCTCTTTCGGAAAGATACGGACTGCGGGCAACCATTGCAAATGATGGTAACTGTGTCGCTCTTGCGGAAGCCTGGATAGGGGCTGCTAAAGGAGTCAAAGATGTCATCTGTGTAGTTCTGGGAACAGGCGTCGGCGGAGGGATCATCTCCGGCGGCAGACTTATAGAGGGTTCACACGGATTCGGCGGAGAAATCGGTCACTTCCCGACACATGCGGATCTGCTCATGACCGGAGAGAAAAAGTGGGGTTCGCACTATGAGACCTTCGCTTCAACAGGAGCTCTGGTCAGAAGGGCATTGGCGTCCGGAAAAGACTGGCTGAACGGAAAAGAGATATTTGAAGCAGCAGCATCGGGCGATGCAGATGCGCTGAAGATACTCGACGGCTGGACTACTGAGATTGCAGCCGGCATAACAGGTCTTGTACATATATTCGATCCTTCAGTAGTGCTCATAGGTGGAGGCGTATCTGCACAGGAAGAGCTCATGATCAAGCCGGTACGTGCCAAAGTTCTCGATACGGTCACTCCGGACATGGCGTCCGGATTGGTGCTTAAAGCTGCAGAGCTTGGAAACAACGCAGGAATGGTTGGTGCTGTGAAGTACTTTATCGAGAGAGAAACCGGGAGATAACAGCAATGAGCAAGGTGGAATGCAGCCGCACAATGGATATGCGGGTAATGCCGAGCATGTGCGATGAGAACTCGCTCATGAGCATACCGGCCATGCTCGATATGTTCCAGGATGCAGCGGGGACACATGCGGAATCAGTCGGGATCGGAGCCTTTGATCTGGAAAAAATGGGGCTCTTCTGGATAGTATCAAAGGTGAGGCTAAGAGTTAACGACAGACCGTTGGTACAGGAAATGCTTGAATCCACCACCTGGATACAGCCTGCAGACAGAGTGAGCTGCGAGAGAGACTGGTCCATATCGAAAGACGGCAGACAGATAGCCTATGTCAGGAGTATCTGGGCAGCGCTGAGAAGAGACGATTTCAGGCCGGGCCACATGGCGGATTTCTATCCGGACTCGGACTTCACAATTGCGCCGCCTGATGACATACCGTTCACCAGGATGGGCAAAAACTTCGAAGGCGCAGAGCCTCTGGGAGAGTACAGGATACGTTCCGTAGACATCGACCGTGGAGGACACATGAACAACGTCAATTATGTCAGAGCAATGCTGGGATGCTTTACATGTGCACAGCTTGCGGAGATGGACATCAGGGAACTGGATATGCAGTTCATCCTGCAGTGCTACGAGGGTGAAACGATCAGATTCGTGAAGCGTCCTTCAGAGGAAGGCCTGATGGAAGTAGGGGCCCTGAACGAGGATGGCAAGGTCTGCTTCATGGCGGCAATAAAATAGTCAATAAAAAAGCGGGCGATGCCCGCTTTTGTCGTATCAGAACACTTTCCTGAGAATGTAGCGGCGCTTTCCGCCGTAAAGTTCTCTCTCGTCAACGATATCGAAGTTGAGCACAAGGAAGTTCCTGTAGCTGTATGGGTTGTCCGGTGAGATGGTAGTCAGAGCTTCGCTTGCTCCCATCTCTGCAGCCATTCCTAAACGAAGCTTGTTGAACAGGCGCTGTATGCCGCGTCCTCTGTATTTAGGAGCCACCATGGTAAGGTCCATTGAAACTGTCTTTGCCAGCTGCTCTCTGTCGTAATTGAAGTGTTTTCCGTAATTCTCCGGGTTATCAGGATCGTTCGGTATCATAACGGAATATCCTGCGACCTCACCATCACATTCAGCTATCATACAGATATCATGCTCAAGCTGACCCAGAGATTCTTCTCTGGTGAATGTTGCATAAAGGTCTTTGTCAGGCAGAGCTTCAACGATTGCATCCTGAAGGGCCATCACCTTATCAAGGTCATCAGGAGTGGCTCTTCTGACATCTATGAACATAGGCTCTCCTTTTCCGTTCATAACTTCATATCTGAAAGGTAATGTCTTCATTGTCTGTCCTCCGTTTGTTTTACATCCTTTTTCTTTTCAATACATTAATTTAACACGCTAAAGCGATACCCGTCAATAAAAATAGCAGTCCTGCAATTGCCCGTTTTGCCGTGCTATGCTAAAATAATCTGAGCTAAATATAAGGTAACTGTTACCGGGAGGATAATTATGGAAATGAAATTCTATCAGTGCGCACATTGTGGACAGATCGTAGCTATCGTTAAGAAGACCGGTGTTCCCGTCATCTGCTGCGGAGAACCTATGAAGGAGATCGTACCCGGAACTACAGATGCTGCATTTGAAAAGCATGTGCCTGTATTTGAAGTAAAGGGCGATGTTGTTGAGGTAAAGGTCGGAGCTGCAGAACATCCGATGATCCCTGAGCATTTCATCGAATGGATCGCGCTGAAGACAAAGCAGGGGAATCAGAGAAAAGCCCTCAATCCGGGCGATGCTCCAAAGGCGTGCTTCAGGATCTGTGACGGCGATGAGGTAGAGGCGGTTTACGCATACTGCAACCTGCATTCGCTCTGGAAAGCTGAATAATAAAACCAAGGAGATAATTCAAGAATGAAGATTTCAAATGATATCCTGTATGTAGGTGTCAACGATCATGACATCGATCTCTTCGAGGGCCACTATATCGTGCCTGAAGGCATGGCGTACAATTCGTATGTCATAAAAGATGAAAAGACTGCAGTAATGGATTCCGTAGACGGACATTTTGCTGACGAGTGGATCGGCAAGGTGAAAGAGGCTGCCGGATCACCGGACTATCTGGTAGTCCAGCATATGGAGCCAGACCATTCCGGATCCGTCAAAGCATTCATGGAGGCATTCCCTGAAGCAAAGATCGTATCGTCCCAGAAGGCGTTCACCATGATAGCCAACTTCTTCGAAGGCGAAGACTACGCTGACAGAAGAGTAGTTGTCAAGGAAGGCGATACACTTGAACTGGGAAATCACACACTCAGCTTCATCACAGCACCGATGGTTCACTGGCCGGAGGTCATCATGACTTATGATGCTAAGGAAAAGGTCCTGTTCTCTGCTGATGCCTTCGGAAGATTCGGAGGACTCGATAAGATCGGAGAAACAAGTGAGGAAGATGATGACTGGGCATGCGAAGCAAGGCGCTATTACTTCGGTATCGTCGGAAAGTACGGCCCGCAGGTGCAGGCAGTACTGAAGAAAGCTGCGAAGCTTGATATCGAGAAGATCTGTGCGCTCCACGGTCCTGTACTCGTTTCCGATCTCGGCTACTATCTTGGCCTTTACGATACATGGTCAAAATATGAGTCCGAATCAAAGGGTGTAGTTATCGCTTATACTTCTGTATACGGCAACACAAAGAAGGCAGTCGAGCTGCTCGCAGAGAAGCTTGAGGCAATGGGCGTACCTGAAGTTGAGGTTACAGACCTCGCCAGAGACGATATCGCCGAAGCAGTTGAAGACGCTTTCAGATACGACACAGTCGTATTTGCTACCACTACTTTCAATAACGGCATCTTCCCGTTCATGAGAGAGTTTATCGATTCCCTTGTTGAGCGCAATTATCAGAACAAGAGACTTGCGTTCATCGAGAACGGATCCTGGGCACCGCAGGCTGCAAAGGTGATGAAGGGCATGCTCGAGGGCTGCAAGAACATGACATACTGCGAGAACGACGTAAAGATCGTTTCCGCTCTCAATGATGACAGCAGGGCACAGCTCGATGCACTGGCAGAAGAACTCGCAGCAGCTTATAAATAAGCCTCACAAATAACGAATAATCAAAAAGGAGCATCTCCGGATGCTCCTTTTGCTGTATGACGGGCATGCCGTCAGTCTGTGGTGAAAGTCCACAAGGGGCGTAGTTGCCGACGAACCCCATAGCGACTTGCAAGGTCTGTACCGTGAGGTGCAGGCGAGAAGAAGCAATAGCGAAATCGTGGCCCTACGGACAGAAACTGGATATGAAGGC
>JAFRJV010000086.1 GCA_017432075.1 Mogibacterium sp.
ACACAGGTTCCGCAGGAGACGAGCCGGGCGCTGTAATGGAGCTCTACTGCTTCGCAAAGGCTATGGGCCTCAACGTAGAGGTCATGGGCAAGGGCAAGAACAACAAGATCGACTACGATTGCAACCCTGACACAGTTCTCGAAGAGGCTACACGCCGCAAGATGAGCCCTAAGATGCTCACAGCATTCAAGGACGGCACAAAGACAATGGTAGAGATGACCGCTATGTGCAACTAC
The DNA here is from genome assembly GCA_017432075.1 of Mogibacterium sp. Taxonomy (GTDB): domain Bacteria; phylum Bacillota; class Clostridia; order Peptostreptococcales; family Anaerovoracaceae; genus Crickella. Next base: position 237 of record JAFRJV010000086.1, read on the forward strand.
ACAGGCCTTATTCCTGACGTTATCGGCGGACACGGCCCTAAGACAGCTCCTGGAACAGAGGGCGTTAAGGAACTCAACGAGATCTTCAAGCTGAAGGAAGACGGCGGAATCCTCAACAAGCACGGCGTAGTTGAGTACGTAAACGGAATCGCTCCTGGCGTATTCGTAACAGTCTCCACAGACAACGCTGAGATCGCTTACCAGCTGCAGTACCACAGCATGGGTCCTGGACCACTCTGGACACTCTACAGACCATATCACCTCTGCAACCTCGAGACACCGCTCACAGTTGCTAAGGCTGTTATCGACGGAGAGAAGACATGCGTAGCCAAGGACGGACTCGTAGCAGAGTGCATCACACAGGCTAAGATCGACCTCAAGGCAGGCGACAAGCTCGACGGAATCGGCGGATACACAACACTCGGCTCCATCTGCACAGAGGAAGAAGCTACAGAGAAGGGTTATGTACCATTCGGTCTGATCAACAAGAACGCTGTTATGAAGGTTGACTGCAAGAAGGGCGACCTCATCACATACGACATGGTTGAGCTCGACAAGAACACTCTCATCTACAAGCTCAGAAAAGAGCAGGATGCTATGTACGGAAAGCACGTTCTGTAATATAGAACATCTGAAAACAAAAGCACAAAGACCCGTGTCAGTGACGCGGGTCTTTTCTCATAATAAAAAAGATGCAGGATCTAAAGATCCAGCAGCTTTTTCTTCTTGGCTTCAAATTCTTCTTTTGTAACTATATCAAGATCCAGCAGTTCCTTCAGCTTCTTGAGTTCCTCGTATGGATCCATTCCTGACGAAGGTGCAGCTGTCTTTTCGCCCTGTACAGTGTCCGGAGAAATCCCTCCTCCCCCGCCTTCACGCAGTTTCGCATACTCTCTCAGTGCAAGCTCCAGTTTTGCTTTTCTTGAACGTGCAAAAGGTATCGGAATATCCTTTCCCTGTGTCCGCAGTGTAAGGATACCGTACGGAGAAAAAACCTGTGCACTTGTGATCTCGAGCGACTCTATCTCGCTGTACGGGTAGTGGTGTCCGCGTGCGATCAGCTCATCGTCATCGAAAATAATAGGCTCTATGCTGAGCTGTCCTTCTATCTCATGATACATTGCCGGATCCTCCTTTGTTATATATGATACAGCCAATCATGTTCCTATGGAAGTATGACCGTGATCCTTGTTCCTATATCCTTACGTGAAATGACCTCAAAGCGGCCTCCATGGCGCTCTATTATCCATTTTGCTATAGCCAGTCCCAGGCCGCTTCCTCCGGTCTGCTTGGACCGTGAATCATCTGCCCTGTAGAAGCGTTCAAAAATATGCGGTATGTCGCTCTGGCTTATTCCGATACCGCTGTCCTGAACGGAAAAGGCCGGATGTCCGTCTGAAACAAGACTTCTGAGCATGATCTCCCCGCCTTCCGGAGTGTATTTGGAAGCATTCTCGATGAGTATCCTGGCAGCCTGCTTGATGAGAGATATGTCTCCTCGTACCGGTATCTCGCCTCCTCCTTCAAAGCGGTAGGTATGGGCATCATCTATCATGACGGATTCCTCCCAGACCTCTTTCATCATCTCCGTAAGATCGAAGTCGGAAATGTTGAGAGGTGTCCGTCCGCTGTCGCCCCGTGCCAGGAACAGCAGCTGCTCCACCAGATGCTGCATATTGTCGCTTTCGCTTTTTATAGCCTCGATGGACTCCTCAAGTATCTTCTCGTCGGTCTTGCCCCAGCGATCCAGCAGATCAGCATAACCTTTTATTACAGCTATCGGGGTGCGGAGCTCATGCGAAGCATCCGAGACGAAGCGTGCCTGCTGCCTGTATGAATCTCTCATGCGTGACATCAGCTTATTGACTGCGGTCTCAAGGCCCTCAAGCTCGGCATCTCCTGTAGCCAGCTGCTGGTCATCCTCAGCCGGGCTCAGATTGTCGATGGCATTCTCCAGCTTCTGATAGCGCTGCTCTGTTTCGCCGTCCATCTCGCTCAGCTTCAGGGCTGCGTCAGCGAATTCCTGCAGAGGTCTCAGTTTCGAGCGCACCTTCAAGGTATCGAGCAGCACCCAGAGCACAACAAGAAGTCCCTCCAGCCTCAGCACGATATCGAATTTCCACTCTCTTAGTAGATGTTTTAATTCATTGATGCTTTCGGCAGTGATCTCCGCATATCCGGATCCGTCTGCGATCTGCGGCCACATGAACACCCCGAACAGCACGATGTCAAGCACGATAAATATGAGCAGCAGATTAAAGCCCGAGTTAAGTCCTATTCTGAATGCTATCGATCCCGTGCGTATGGGTTTTTCCCTGCTTCTCTTATTACTGTTCATTTTCGTCCCTGATAACATAGCCTACCCCGCGTACCGTCTGGATCAGGCTGATGCCATACACTTCGTCGATCTTGCTGCGCAGATACCTGATATATACATCGACCACATTGGTCTCTCCCATGTAATCATATCCCCAGACCTTGCCGAGAAGGCGGTCTCTGGACAGCACTATATTTTTATTAGTAAGCAGGGTATTGAGCAGATCGAATTCCCTGCCTGTAAGTTCTATTTCACTATCTGCGTATTTCACCTCATGGCGGCTTTCCGAAAGCGTGAGCTCACCGCATCTGAGCAGATCGTCAGGAGCATCGGACGAGGCTTCATGCGCGTCATGCGACCTGCGGCGGAGCACCAGCCTTATCCTTGCCAGAAGTTCCTCTATGGCGAATGGTTTTGTTATATAGTCGTCAGCGCCTTGATCCAGGCCGGCTACCTTGTCCATCACCGCATCCCGTGCAGTAAGCATTATGACAGGCACGTCCGAGCTCTTTCTCAGTCTCCTCAGAACCTCCAGTCCGTTCAGCCCCGGAAGCATTATATCAAGCAAAACAAGGCTGAAGTCACCGCCTTCAGCCAGTTCCAGCCCTGTTCTGCCGTCGCCGCATTTCTCCACCTCATAGCCCTCGTGAATGAGTTCGAGTTCTATGAAACGCGCGATCTTTTCTTCATCTTCAATTATCAGTATTCTTTTCACCATTTGCTTTTCCCGCAAGGTCGCTCCTGACCTTTTCAGCGTAATCTGTCGCCTTGTCCATTGTGCTGTTGATACTGGTCTTTCCCAGATCCTCTCCCTCAAAGTGGAAGCGGCATCCGAACACCATTGCGATCACTGCTACGATCAGCGTTGCCCAGAAGAAAGAGATGAGGGCTATGACAGGTATCACGATCGGGAGATCCATTATCTGCTGGCCATTGCTCTTAAGGACCACCATTCTGTTGTTCATCAGGATACTCTTTATGCGCTTCCACAGTTTGTGGTCACGCTTCTTAGTCCCCTCTGCTTTCCCTGAGGTTCCGGCTTTGCCATTGTTTCCGGAGCTGCTGTCATCAAGGATGTATGTGATCTGCTGGCTGTTACTGCCGGAAACTTTTTCTGCGGAAACTTCAGGAATGATCTCGACCGGCTCCTCTGACTTCTGCTCAACTGTTTCCTTATTTACTTTTCCTTCTCTTTCAAGGCTTATGACAGCATCCAGCATGTCCCAGCCGCACCCCTCCAGAGCTGCCTTTGCATCCTCATAGCTGCATCCCGCCTTGCTAACGAGCTGTTCAACCTTCTGATAATTATCCATTTCTGCCTCCTTGTTTATTCTAACAGTTTACAGGTCCTTTTGTGACCCCTCTTTGATGGTTTTATGATAGACCCGCAAAATGAAAGCCCAATTCAAATAGAATTAGAAAAAGATTAGAAACGGATTAATAAATAGTTCTGCATATAGTAAAACGGCCCCCGTTTCCGGAAGCCGTCTGTTCTTTATCGTTTTGATCACTTGTATTGGAGCATGTTCACCTTTGTTATGCTGATCGGTTCGTACTCTTCCTCTTTGGCCTTGCTGAGCTCCTCCTGTATGCGCTCAAGATGCGGAAGCAGATCTGCATACTGGCTGTCGATGGCGTTTTCTACAGGAGCTTCCTTCATTGCAACTCCTACCGAATATGTCGCTTTGTTGATCGGCTGGAGCGTTCCTGCTCCGGCTATGCATCCGCCAGGGCATGCCATTCCTTCAAGCAGGTAGCCGTTGTATTCGCCTGCAGCAGCCTTCTTCATCATCTTCTTGCATTCATCAAGGCCCTCGGCTTTTACTATCTTGACTTCGCGATCCGGATCAACACGCTTGATGTGATTTACTACAGCCTGAGCCACACCTCCGCTGATAGCGAAGCCGAAACCGTCGCTGCTGGCTCTTCTCAGCGTATCGCCTTCTTCGAGATCTTCGAACACGACACCCTGTGCGTCAAACATTCCCGCGAGCTCTTCGAACGTAAGGACGAAATCCACATAGCTCTTTACGGTCCTTCTGCTCGCCTCGTTTTTCTTGGACAGACACGGTCCGATGAATGCGATCTTGCACTCAGGATGCATCTTCTTTACAAGCCTTGCGGTCAGCACCATCGGAGTCATTGCCATTGAGATCGTTTCTGCCTGCTCCGGAAATTCCTTCTTAGCCATTATCGACCATGCAGGGCAGCAGCTCGTGCACATGAACGGAAGCTCTTCCGGAACTTCCCTGAGGAAGTGCTCAGCCTCTTCGATCGTACAAAGATCGGCGCCGATAGCCACCTCGAATACGTCCTTGAATCCGAGGATGCCGAAGGCTGCTCTCATCTTCTTGTCTGTCAGCCCCTTTCCGAACTGTCCGGCAATCGCAGGAGCTACGATGGCGTAAACAGGCGTATCTGACTGGATAGCCTTGATCGTCTGATAAATCTGTCCCTTATCCACTATAGCTGCAAACGGGCAGCTGTTAAGGCACATTCCGCAGGAAACGCACTTTTCCTGATTTATTACTGCATGGCCATGCTCATCCTTATCGATCGCTCCAAGGCCACATGCTGCTACACACGGTCTTTCCTGCTTGATTATCGCGCTGTACTGGCAGGCTTTCATGCACATCCCGCATTTGATGCATTTTTCAGTGTCAATGACATTGCGGCGCAGATCCCTGTCATACGAAATGCATTTTTTAGGGCAGACTTCCATGCATGGATGCTCGAGACAGTTCTGGCACCCATCGGTTATATATACTCTTTTCTCAGGGCAGCGATGACACGCGAAACGTATGATATCTATCAGAGGAGGCTCATAGTACTTCTCCTCTATCATGCTCTCGTCAACGCCCTTTGATGTAGGCGTGTGCTCATTGACCGGCCTGATCGACATTCCCATTGCAACTCTTATACGCTCTCCTATGATAGCTCTTTCAAGAAACATAGAAGGTCTGTACGGATCATCCTCCATATTGACCATCTTGTACGGGAGCTCATCGAGCTGCTCCGGTCCGCCTCCTTCATAGGCGAATCTTGCGACTTCCGTAAACACCTTGTGGCGCAGACGGTTTTTTTCTGAATTAATGCCTTTCATTTGATGTCACCCTGTTCCTTCCATTTCAGCTTCTAACCATTGTTCTCAGGAGGTGTTTCGCCGTTGCCGCCGCCTCCGGTATCACCGCCGCTGCCGCCTCCGGTATCACCACCTGTGCCGCCGCCTCCGGTATCGCTGCCGCTGTCACCGCCTCCGGTATCGCCGCCGCTGTCACCGCCTCCGGTATCGCCGCCGCTGTCGCCGCCTCCGGTATCACTTCCGCTGCCGCTGTCACCGCTGTTACCGGAATCATCATTTGTTTCTTCTGTCGGAGTTACGGTCTGAGTATTATTTTTTTCCTCTTTTTTACTATCGTCCTTTTCCTGCTTTTTATCTTCAGACTTATCCGTATCTTTCTTATCCTTCTTTGATGAGTCTCCGAAGTACTGTCCCGCGTTTTTCTCAGTTCCTTTGGTATAGTATTCTCCGTTTTGTTTTATTACATTTGCAGGCATCTCACGGTATTCACCATCCCTGATGCCATTTACCTGGCTCATGATCCTGCTCCACAGTGCTGCTGCCTGCGCTGATGAACCATTCATCTCTACGTTCAGGTCGGTACCTATCCAGAGAGCAGCTGCATAGTCAGGAGTGAAGCCGTCGAACCAGACATCGAAAGTGTCATTTGTTGTTCCCGTCTTTCCTCCTACCTCTACACCCGAAATAGCAGCATTTCCTGCTATTCCTCTTGAAACAACGGACTTGAGCAGGTCTGTCATGATCCATGCAACGCCCTCATCGAGGACCTTCGTAGATTCGGATTCTCCCTTCAGGAGTACTTTGCCGTCGCTGCTGGTAACATCTGTATAACATACTGCTGTGTTTACCCTTCCTCCGTTAGGGAAGGCTGCGTATGCGAGCGACATTTCAAGCGGTGTGACTCCGTATGTCATGGCTCCCAGACCGAGAGCAGCAGGGTTCACGTCGTTTGCGGACTGGCTCGTATCTGTCTCAAGTGTCGTCAGTCCGTACTTCTGGAGCAGTTCGATCGAGTAGTCGAGTCCCACCTGCCACAGTATCTTGACAGCACAGGTGTTGATCGACTGCTGCAGAGCTGTTCTCAGCGAATTGTTGCCCGAATATGACTTCGTAAAGTTCTGCGGCCATTCCTCGCCGTTTACCTTGAGCGGTTCATCAACAACTACCGAACTGGCGGTGATGTAATCGCCCCAGCCCTTTGTTCCCTGTCTGTCATAGCCATAGTCCGTGAACTGGAACTTCTGATTCTTTGCAGCGTAATCGAAACTCCTCTGAAGAGCGGCTCCGTATACTGCGAGAGGTTTGATCGATGATCCCGGCTGTCTCGGGCTTATCGCCCTGTTGAACAGATTTGATCCTTCGGCATCGCGGCCTCCTACGAATCCGCTTATACATCCGGTGCCGACTTCTGTAACGACCATGCTTGCCTGGACTTTGCTTCCGTCTACTGCTGACGGGAAGTTGTAATCATCCTGGAATTCTTCATAGATCGCGTTCTGCACATCGCTTCTCAGTGTTGTGTGGATCTGCAGTCCGCCGGTATATACCATGCGCTGGGCATCTTCTTCGCTGATCTTATATTTTTCCATAAGATCATTTAAGACTACTCCGGCCACATAATCAGTAAAGTATGTATATGCCGATTCCTTCTTTTCGAAGCTAGGCTCAAGGATGTCTATGACAGATACTTTCGCCCCTTCAGCTTCATCGGATGATAAATATCCCTGATCTGCCATGAGATCCAGAACGAGGTCACGTCTTTCCTTTGAAATATCATTTGCGTAGAAACCCGTGCCCGTCTCTTCAGTCTCATCTGAATAATAGTCTGTATAACCGTCTTCAGTTTCTTCTTCCGTTTCCTTGATCTCGTCAAGAGAATAGTAGTTTATCTTTTCGATCTCCTCATTGCCTTCCGGGTCTTCGGTGATCAGAGCATATGAATCCGGCGCCTGCGGAAGAGCCGCCAGAGCCGCGCTCTCTGCAAGAGTCAGATCGCCTACATCCTTGGAAAAATATGTTCTGGCAGCAGCGTTCACGCCGTAATTGCCATAACCGAGATAGATGGTATTCAGATATCCTTCAAGGATCTGATCCTTGCTCAGGTTATGCTCAAGCCGCCACGCAATGTACATCTCGGAGAGTTTTCTGCTTATACTGCGCTGGCTCTTGATCTCTGCCAGGTATGCATTTCTGGCGAGCTGCTGTGTGATCGTGGATGTACCGCTGATGGCATCGGATCTGCCGGTGAGCTTTGCCAGCACAGCGCCGAACATCCTGCGGAAGTTGAATCCATGATGCTTGTAGAACGTTTTGTCCTCTATGGCGATAAACGCATTCTTGAGATCATCAGGCATCTCACTTATAGGGACTATAGTCCTGTCTTCCGTGTAATGCAGGGTGTCGATCTCCGTGCCGTTTATATCATAGAGGATCGATGAGCGCTCGATGTTGGAATACAGGCTTTCCTCATTTATCTTTCCGACCTTGATGGCCGTTACCAGTACAGTAACAAGTACCACCAGCACTCCCAAAGCGACCAGTCCCCCGAAGACTGTCAGCACCTTGCGTCCCAACGATGCTTTCGCAAACTTGCTCCCCTTTTTTGTTGCATGTTTCTTTTTGCTTTTCTTTTTGTTTTTCATTTGATCTTTTTGCTTTCAAAATCACATTAATATAACGGTTCTGCCAGGCCGAAGTTTTCTTCATTCGTCTTCTTGGCCTGTTCTATCGCTTTCGGCAAGACCTCCAGCAGGTAATCGACTTCTTCCTCAGTGTTATATATACCGAAGCTAACTCGGATCATGCCCGGCGTGTTCATGTCTGAGCATTCTGCAAAATTCCTGACTGCTTCATCAGGCAGTCCGTACAGTCTCCATACATATGGGTTCGCGCAGAACGCGCCGCGTCTTGTTGCGATACCGTAAGTATGGGACAGTTCCTCTGCTACCAGCTGGGAGTTTATATCGCTGAAGTTGAAAGTGATGACTCCGACACGATCGCTCAGATCCTCTGTATCTCCGTAAACTATCGAATTATCTATCTTTAGCAGCCCGTCGACAAGCTTCTGGTTCAAAGCTTTCTCATGTGCTTCTATATTGTCGAATCCGATCTCTTCAAGGATATCGATCGCCTTGCCCAGTCCTACGACACCCGGATAATTCGGTGAGCCGGCCTCGTAGCTCTTCGGTGCCTCAGCGTACTCTACCCAGTCATCACCTACGATATGTATCGTTCCTCCTCCGTAGAACTTCGGCATATGCGACATCAGCTCGTCTGTCAGGCCGACTACAGCGCCGCCGCCGAACGGCGAGTACATCTTATGTGCGGAGAACACGAAGAAGTCGATGTTCTCATCTTCACTCTCTCCCATCATCGAGAACTTTCTGTGAGCCACTATCTGCGCTCCGTCGACGATGATCTTGGCGCCGTACTTATGTGCAAGCTTTGCGACCCTGTGAACGTCAGTGACATATCCCGTAACATTGGAAGCCGCCGTAACAGAAACGTATTTCACCTTGTTGTTCTTAAGCTGGTTCTCGATCTCGTCATACATTACGCGTCCCTGGTCGTCCACTTCCGCGTAGATGACCGTGCCGTTCTCACGCCATGGCAGGTCGTTGGAATGATGCTCTATGCGCGTTGTCAGGACCAGATCACTTTTCTTCTCGATCAGTGCTGATGCCAGCTTGTTCAGACCGTCCGTTGTGTTGTTGATGTAAAAGACGGTATATTTCTCCGGATCTGCTCCCACAAATTCCAGGACTTTGTCCCTTGTATTATTATAAAGGTCTGTCGAATAGTCTGACTTAGGAGAAAATCCCCTTCCGATCGATCCGTACTTCTTAAGCTGCTCATCGATCTCGTCCACGACAGGCTGAAGTGCCGGTGTAGTCGCAGCATTGTCGAAATTCGTTACGGCTATCTTTTTACCGTTTTCGAGTTCCATCTTTTCATCGAGACCGACCACCTGATCCCTGATGTTATCGATCGTGTATCCGCCTCCGGCTGATGAAGCCGGGGTCTGTCCGCATGCACTTAACATGCAGATGATCAGGATCAGTACCAAAAGTACGGTTAAGCTTTTTTTACTTCTCTTCAACACGGCCCCCTTTTTTCTGCATATACACAACGCATATACACAATAATTATACCATATCGGACAGCATATTGATTAACAGATAAAACAAACGACCGCCATTGCATTCACAGCATTAATGGCAGTCGTTCTGAGTTTATGTTGCGTTCTCCCGGCAGCTACTTTACCGGAACGCAGTGTTTATCGTTTATCTCGCAGACCTTATTGACTCTTCTACGATACTTTTCTTCCATCAGTGGTTCTGTTGTGAGCCAGGTCTTGACTATCTCCATTGACATGAGCCCGCCGATTATCTTGGCTCCGAGGCACAGGATATTTGAGTCAGTATGCTCTCTTGCAAGTGAAGCACACACAGGATCCTGGCAGACAGCGGCGTAGCAGCCGTTTATTTTATTTGCGATCAGAGCACTTCCATATCCGACGCCGTCGCAGAAGATCCCTCTGTCACACTCGCCTTTTGCAACTGCAAGAGCTGCAGGATATACAAAATCGGACAGATCGCATGATGCGTTATCATAAGTTCCGAAATCTTTTACTTCATGACCCTGCGAGATGAGATACGCCTTTATCTCTTCTTTCATCTGTGTACCGGCATGATCATTAGCCATTGCAATTTTCATAATACGCCCTCCTTTTTTTCTTTGAATATATCCGACTCTGCGTCCCGCGTCAAACAGAAAAAGAAATATGCTATAATGTTCCCATCGGCCACAAACATGTTGAATAACCGGGGCGGGGAAAAATGAAAAAACTGGACAAGTATTATAACGAGGAATACACAAAAAAAGCGTTCTATGTGGTAACAACAGCACTCATAACTTTTGTTCTGGGACTTATCATATATTATCTGGCAGGAAAGACCGGTACGGCACTGTCATTCGTTTCAGGTGTCCTGAAGCCACTTATTCTGGGACTTGTATTTACTTATCTTCTGAGTCCTGTTGTGAAGAATCTTGAATCCAAACCATTCAGCGGAATCAGGAATCCTGCTACAAGAAAAGTCGCGGCAGTCGTGTCGACCTTCATCATCGTGCTGATGGCTCTCGGTCTTATTCTGGGGATATTAGCCGTTACTGTCACAAAGAGTCTGTCTGCATTCAACCCCGCAGAATTCAAAGAGTACCTTCTTGTTTTAGCCGACCAGTTCTCAAAATTCTGGACTACAATAGAGAAGCAGCTGGCAAGCATGAATATCAACCTCGGAAGTGGCGGAGTCTGGCTGGGCAAGATCTTCAATGGCGTCAAAAACGGTGCATCCACACTTCTGTTTGCCGTGATATTTGCAGTCTATTTCCTTCTTGACGAGAAGATCTTCCAGTACTGGGCTGACGTTCTCAAAGTCTTCGCGAATGAAAAGACCCGCGACAGGCTCCATGTGCTCTCAGCTGATGCAAACAGAGTATTCTCGGGCTATATCAGGGGACAGTCAATGGATGCAGCCATAGTCGGATCACTGGTCTCCATTGCTCTTCTTATTGCGGGAGTTCCTTATGCGGTGGTAATAGGTATCCTCACCGGACTCGGCAACCTGGTGCCTTATGTAGGCCCGGTCGTAGGTTTCGGATCACTCATAATAGTATGTCTTGCAGAAGGCTCGTTCATGCATCTGCTCATCGGCGGTATAATCCTTGCAGCTGTAATGTTCATTGACGGCAATATAATCAATCCGAGAATGCTCAGCAGCAATGTTGAAGTCCATCCGGTGCTGGTCATAATAGCCCTGCTTGCCGGAGGCAAGATAGGCGGTGTAGTCGGAATGCTCGTAGCCGTGCCGGTAGCAGCATTGTTAAAGCTGCAGTTTGAGAGATATGTAGAGAAAAGAAAGGCGCTGCAGTAAGCAGCGCCTCTTTCAACAGCTGTCCGCCGGAGTCATTCCCGGCATTATTTTTTTGGAGTCTTGACAGTCTTGCGTGAAGACCACTTACCTACGTACTTGACACTGCCGACATATCTGATCGCACGCACCTTGACGTAGTACTTCGTGTTCTTCTTCAGGCCGCTGACTTTTACGGAAGACTTGCTCTTTCCGGCTGTCTTCATCTTGGTATCTGCTGCTCCGAACGCTGTGTTCGGGCATACCCATATCTCATACTTAGTAGCTTTTGATTTCTTCAGCTGCGCTTTTGTAAACTTAGTCCACTTCACTGTGATCGAAGTCTTTTTCGCTGCCGGCTTTTTGACGCCCTTGATCTTAGGGATCTTGCTGTCAGGTATACCCTGACGGGTCTGCTCAGCGTTGTAATCTCCCTGTGCCTTTGTCAGAGCGCTTTTCGCAGCGTTTGCCCTGTCAGCTGCTGTCGTTTTCACAGCATTTGCATCCGTCACAGCCTTTTCAGCCGCCTTATATGCATCAGAATCTTCGCCATATCCGGCCGCCTTGATGGCCTCGAGTGCTGCATTTGCAGCATCCACTGCCTGCTGCGCTGCCTTTTCGGCATCTGCTGCTGCAGTTACTGCCGTCTGTGCCTTGCTGACAGCATCTGCCGTTCCCGGAGCTGCACTGCTTGCAGCTGCCTGCGCTGTCTCTGCTGCTTTATTTGCTGCTTCAGCAATGGCAATGGCAGCTTCTGCATCTGCTATGATCTCATCAGTATTTATTTCATCGATCCTTATAAGATCAAACGACTCGTATGTGCCGTAGTATGGTGACTGTCCTTCAAGTTTGCAGAAATATACACCTGCCTCTGTCGGGAATTCGTCCAGCCATGCTGCTCCATCCTTCGGGCCCCATGCACCCTCTCCTCCATAAGCTGTCTTATCGAACTCCTGCTCAAGATATCTCGCCTTGAAGTATTTCGCATCGATCGTCTTGTCTCCGGCTTTTACTGAAGGTTCAAGTTTCACTCCCTTAGGTACAACATAGAACCAGTCATCGTATGGTGTCGAATCTATCTGCTCCAGTTTACGGTATTTCTCATCAAATGAAGCGTCATAATACATTGAAGGGAATGGATGCTCTCCATCAGGTCTGAATTCGGAGTACCCGATATCGCCTATCGTACCGTCATCCAGCAGTACTACTACGCACACAAGACCGTTTTCACCGGTATATTTACTGCCCTCAGCCGGTTTGATAAGACAGGTATATGTACCCGGTGTTGTCGGGAATGTATCATACTCTTCATTTGTGTACTCGTTTACATAACTGACGACATAGTCCTCGCCTTCAGTAAGCGTTTTGCCTGCCATCTTCACTGTAGGCGTTGCAGTTGTACCTTTCTCAAAGTGGTAGTAATTTCTCTGCGGATGAGGTCCTGCACTCGTGTCACGGCCTTCGAAGTACACTTCCGGACCGAATGGATCAAGTGAAGTATCACTGTACAGATCGATCCATGGCGTTCCCTCGGTCTCTCCCTCAAGTCCGATCGCTTCGCCGGCTGCATTTACGGCAGCGGTCACATAGTATGTTGACTCGCCATTGCCATAATATGTAAATACCCCGTCAGTTACTTCAATTACCTTTTGCTCATGAGCGTCTTCATCAAAGTAGCTTCTGAAGATCTTAAGGTCATAATAATCCGGATCGAGAACCTTCCCATCATGAACTATGTCGACCTCGCCGGCTGCCGGCAATGTGCTGCCCTCCGTGAAATCTCCGAACCGGCTCCAGCCATTGTCCGAATTCTTATATACGACCTCATAATGTCTGAGCTTCGGTTCCGCATAGCTGAACCAGTACTCTTTAGATGCATAAACATCTCCTTTATCAATGGTGCTTCCCGGCGCTTCAACTCTTATGTCGAACCTGTCATACTGATGAGCTGTTCTGGTTATAGAGATATGCGTGCCGTTTATAAGCTCTCCGTGCTCTACAACACCATTACTGTCTTTAATGATGAAGCCGCCCTCGGAGAAGAGCCTGAACTGAACATCACCGGTTATGTCCTCCTCGCCATGTGTCGTTGAGTATCTCACGACCTTCAGTTCAATGTCTGTTGACTCTCCTATGCCGAGGTCATCTATCCTGACAGGTTCTATTTCTGTATAATCGGATGCAACGCCCAGACCGAAGGAGCTTTGTGTAAGGATCTTGCCTCCTTTGGCCGCGCGGACTCCGATACCGAATCCCTCCCAGAAATCATCTCTGTCTTTTGGCGCCTTTAGTGTTATGTGCGCGATGGAGCTGTCTTCTGTATCGACATTGAGCTCAAAGAGTTCTTCATTGCCCCATTCACAATACCATTCATAATCAGTTTCTACCTCTTCCTGTCTGTTTTCACCTTTCTCATCAAGATACTTATGAATCGCCTTGTCTGCTTTGAGATCTATTGTATCGCCCGGCAGACCCGTATCTCTGCCGTCTGTGCTTTCGACATGCATTTCATAAATATCTGTAGTCACAGTCACTTTGAAGGTAAAGCTGCCGGTCTCTGCTTCATCTGAATCGACCCTGTAATTCACCTTGAATGTCACATCACCCAAAGCATCCGGATCAAGATCTTTCAGTTCTCTGATCCTGTAGTCATAACGGAAATTGCTGCTGTCACCTTCATCAACTGCTTTTTTGAGAAGCGTTTTTCCACCGGATGTAGTCAGGTAATCCGGATCGAGGAATCCCGCACCATCTGTCACCTCAACAGACGTTACTTCGTACCATAAATCCTCTCCGTCAGGATGCTCGCTGTTCTCCACATGCATGTTTTCGTGTCCGTCGATGCAGTTATCCCAGCCAGGAAGCATCTCGAAATCACTGTAGTTGTAGTCGATCCATGGCTCTCTGACCCAAAGCTGCTGACTATAATCGCTGACCACATAGCCTGAACCCTTCATTCTGAGCTGTGCCATGATGCTGATGTTCTGATCAGCGTAGTCTTTTAGTTTTTCACCGTTGAGGGTAATTGTTTTTCTGTCTCCGGATACAACATATTCATTGCCTTCAGTCAGCTTGGTTTCCCATTCGAATATGTCGCATTCAGCTTCTTCATCGTATTTCCACTTGCCGGTACCTGCTTCATAAACGATATCGAATTTTTCCATCCAATTGTCGCCTTCAAAGACATCACCTTTGATATCAATTGTTGTCGTACCGTCCGCAAACACTAAGTCTGTGTCATAGTCGAACCAGATATCATAATTCCTCCAGTTGAAGCGGTATTCCTGCTCTGCACGCTGCTCGTTGTCTTCTGAGTCGTGCCATATTGCTGCGACCGTGAATCCGGTATCCCAGTCTCCGATCCTTGTCACTTTGAATGTATCGCCATGCGTCAGCTGGTTGTCTCGTACACTGACGTCTTCATACTCTTCGCCGTCCTCTTTGTACTTTTCTTTTATCTCGACTGCATTTTCATCGAAAAACCAGGTAAACTCTGCGCCGTCTACCGGCTCATATCCGCCGTTCTGCTGGTTATAGTCGGCAGAATACCTTCTGACTTCAAATTTCATATAGTCAGTCGAATCCCCGACGTCAAGGTCTTCGATAGCGGTCGGATATATTGCAGTGTATTCGTTATGGCACCGGAATTCCTTCCAGACAGAAGCCAGGACCTCATCATTATCTTTGTCTGCCAGAATGACTCTGACGTAAAACTCATCATGATCCTGTTCGCCTGTTAACGCTTTGAAAGTCAATGTTCCTTTTGCAGGATCCCCGCTGCTGATTTTGAAATCCGCAAATTCACTTTTCACTCCCTGTTCAGGTACAACGGTCCATTCACTCTCAGCAGGCTCATGGCGTCTGTTGGTCTCCTCGCTCATCTCCGCACCGATGGCATACGACCATCTGTATGCCAGATCCTCGGAGTCATCATGATAGTCACCATTTTCATCGTAATACTTGTGCTTTGCAGGAGCTGTCATATCAAAGCTGTGGCCTGGCAGTCCATCATACCTGTTGTCATCGCTGTTGAGATCGATTTCGTATATCTCAGGAGCAATGTTGAGTGTGATGGTATATGACTGCTCGTCCCCGCTCAGGTCCTTATATGTGATTTGTAATTTAACAGGTCCGGAATCATAATCGAAGTCCTCTGACCAGTCTTTGATCCGGTAATTCCAGTTATCACCATCTCTCTGCAGGTAACCGTCATCATCGATATCAGCTTCAAGAAGCTCCGCGCCGTGTGTTACCCTTACGCTCAGCACCTCGAAATCACCTTCGATGCCTTCAGGATGCTGTGAGCTTTCTTCGCGTGCCCATCTGTATCTGTCCAGGGATCCGTCCCAGCCCGGAAGCATATCACGGTCACCCTCAAGATCGTAATCATAATAGGATTCTCTGACCTCGAAGGAAGCGAGGCCTCTTGCAACCAGGTCCTCCCCGTTAACAAGATCTATCTTCAGATCGAGCCACGCACCTCTTCCTACTGCGTCTAAAACGGCCGCGCCGTCAAGTACGAGTTTGCCCGTGCCGGCGTTATATTCATAGCAGTCATCGCTCAGTTCAAAGTCAAAGACCGTATTGCCCCAGTCAGTATTTGCAGTACCACTGAGTTTTATGTCTCCGGACAATCCATCCGGGATGTTGAGCCTGAGTTCTTTAGTGCCATCAGACCACAGCGCATCGTTGCTGTAATCAACATTAAAAGGTGAGTAATCGATGATATCGAACAGTGCACGCCCATGACCTGAATAATCGCCTGTCCCGTCTATAGTGATGAAGTAATGACCCGGTTCCGTCGGCATCCCGTCGAGTTTATGCTCATCGTCCTCGGCAAGATACTCCCACCATTCTCTGATTCTGCCGCTTTCGTCTGTAACGTTCTCGTCAGGGTCATATGCGGTCTCATAATAAGTAAGAATGTAGTCTGTGCCATCCTTCAGCAGGTTTTCCGGAGCATCGATCGCCGCTACCGTAGGAGCAGCGATATCGCCGGCACTGATCCAGAACCTGTCGCGCATGCGCCAGCTGTCCTTCACTGCATTGTCAAAGTTTACGACCGCACCCATAAACTGAAGCGAATGCTTATCTCTGATGATGAAGTATCCTGCTTCTTCATCAGTCTCTCCGGTCAGTCCGCTGCCTTCGGCAGCTACCGCTGTGACATAATACTCAGTATAAGCATAACCGCCATCCAGGTCCTCCTGCAGGACTCCGAAAGGCGGTTCGATTTCTTCCCTGACTACATCGTCAATGGTCTCATCATATTTGTTATAAGTAAATTTCAGCTCATAATTTTCGGCATCAATCACCTTGCCGTCATGCATTACAGCTATACCCAATTCATCAAGAGAAAGAATCTCGTCTGCATATTTGCTGTCGACCGAGTAATACGGGACCTCGCCGTTATAATACGGGGCATCGAAGTCTATCCAGCAATCTTCAAGACGGATCTCTTCTTCAGCAGACGTATCGCCTGTCTGATCATCGAATGCATAAGCCATTCCCGGTGTGTACGCAACAGTAATAAGCGCGCACAGCACAAGTGCTATGATTCGACGAATAATACTTCCGTTTACATTATTGTCCCACATAATCTGCTCCTTAACTGTGACGACTGACATATGATTTGTTGTATAGACAGCCTTGAACATTAACAATTGTTAAGGTAATTCTATATTCAATACATAGCATTCATCAATAGTTAACCGGAATATCGATCAATTGATATATTATTAACGGCAATGTAAACGGCCCCTTTGATTTGCTTATCTTTTGATCCAATTGGAAACAGCTTCTGCTGTTTCTTTTTGTTGCTTTGCTGCATCTGTCCCTGTTCGGCCATCCCCTTTCTGTTCGCCGTAGCTGCCAAACTGGGCGTGGTTTCCACCTTCTATAATTATTTCAGTAAAATCATCAGGCCACAGACCTTCAGACTCTGTTTCAGCGTATTTTTCAGAATTTAGGACCTTGTCTTCTGATCCGTATATCGAGAGCACAGGGGTGCTGAGTTCTCCGGTCGGATATGCTGCCAGCAGGATCAGGCCATCCCATTCGGCTGCATTTCCTTCTTCCTCTGCATCATCCGCAGTCATTGCCGCTGCCACTCCGCCAAGCGAATGCCCTCCGATATACCACTTCCCATAGTTCCCTTTATTTACAGCTCGTATGTCTTCTGCGGCATTCTTGCCCAGCAGCGCAAAATTCAGCGGCATTCTGCAAAGATAGCAATCGGCACCGTGCAAAGAGATCTCCTTCAGAAGCGGTGAATATGACGCTGCCTCTACTTTAGCTCCCGGATAGAACACCAATGCGGAATCTGTGCCCGGGCCGTCAAAAAGCCAGCCGTCTGCTCCATCGCTCTCCTTTGTGATCTCAATGACGCTGACATCTTCCGTGCTTTCGAGCGCTGCAAGTGCCGCAGCATCTGCATGATAATAAGTCCCGAAATATACAATGATCACACCGATCAGGAATGCCAGCTGGGCAAGTGTATTGGCCAGCTCTTCTATCCAGTTTGATGAGGCACTGTTGTCCATATGCGAGCCAAGATATCCCATAAGGCACATCAGAGCAAAGGCGGCAATAAACAAAATAGCCGCTGGCATCATCGTTATCGACCGCCGGAGTCCGGAGAAGGCCGCCCTGCCTCCCGCAGGAACGGAAAGGATCATCAAAGCAAGCCCTGCAGGCATTAATATGTGAAACGCACGGGTCAGGCCCGTGAGGTCTTTTTTGCTGATCACTATGATCATCTTCCATACGGCCTTGCACAGACCGCCCGTGAAGCAGGAGAGCACGCCTGCAAGCAGCAGCATACTTCCGTACATGCTGTACATGATAAGCCCGCTTGCAAGGAACAGTAAAACTGGCATTATATCAAATAATGCCAGTCCCATGGTGTATTCTTTGTATTCGTCTTTATATGCCGACATGAACGTATCAATCCCAGAGAGGCTCAACTTCCTTCTCTTCCGGGTCCTTCTTAAGTACTATATTAAGAATTATCGCAACGATGGCAGCCGGAACGATTCCGGATCCGCCGAAGATATATCCTACGAACGCAGGCATGAATGCCAGCACGTTCGCTGTTGAACCGAGTCCATATCCGAGTCCGAGCGATACGGCAACTATAGTCACCTCACGGTTGCTGATGCCTTCCTTTGTGATCAGCTGGATACCGCTGACTACGATAGACGCGAACATCATTACAGCAGCGCCGCCAAGTACCGACTGAGGCATCAGCTGTACGATAGCCGCCAGCTTAGGGCAGAAGCCGCAGAGTACCAGGAAGAGTGCACCCATTGTGATAGCAAACAGGTTGACTATCTTGGTCATTCCGACAAGTCCCACGTTCTGGCTGAACGATGTGTTAGGCAGCACACCGAAGAATGTAGCGAATGTTGAGCCGATACCATCGCACGCAACGCCGCCCGAGAGCTCCTTATCCGTAGCCTCACGTCCGAGGCCTCCCTCAGTGATACCTGAAAGGTCACCGATAGTCTCTACCGCTGTTACGATGAACATGATCATGATAGGGATGATCGCACGTACATCGAATACGAATTTAACAGGCATTATCTTAGGAAGCGATATCCAGGCAGCTGCAGCCACTTTATCCCACTGCAGGACCCATGAGTGGACGTATGTCTCGCCATCTACGACAAATGTCGTATCGAGGAACATCGCCAGTATCGCACAGAGAATGTATCCGAATATGATGCCGAACAGTATCGAAGCCGCGGACCAGATACCTTTTGTGAAGTGCTTGAGCACAATAATGAAAACCAGAACCGCAAGGCCGATCAGCAGATTGGTCGGCGAACCGAAGTCCTTGTTGTTGTTGCCGCCTCCGAACGAGTTGATACCTACGCTGATAAGCGACAGTCCGATAGCAGTAACTACTGTTCCTGTTACTACGCTAGGGAAGAACCTGCGGAGCGGTTTGAGCATGAATCCGAGGATCATCTCGAATATGCCTCCTATGAAGCAGGCTCCGAGGATAGCTCCATATGCGACTACGCCGCCTCCCATGGATCCCGCAACACCGCTCATTACTCCGATGAAGCCTGAGCTGGTTCCCATTACACACGGCAGTCTTGCTCCGATAGGTCCGATAGTCCACAGCTGCACCAGTGTGACAAGACCCGCTACAAGCATTGCATTCTGAATGACCGGCACCATCAGTCCCGAATCGCCGAGCGAACATGCTCCGCCGATGACCAGGATAGGTGTCAGGTTTCCGACGAACATGGCCAGAACGTGCTGCATACCGAGTATGATCGCTTTACCGGTAGGGATACGCCCCTCCATTTCATACTCGGAAGTCATCACACTGAGGCCTTTGACTTTCTTTTCTTCAGACACTGTAATACCCCCTTTTCCAACAATACGCATTTTATATTTATTCATTATGAAGCATATATATAAAAATGTAAAGCGCTATTTCACTGTCACTTTTATCTTCTTGAAGACGCCGTTCTGAGCGAATGCGTATATGTAGCAGGTACCCTCCCAATACCCGGAGTTAAACCTATATGCACAATAATACTACCATTATTATTATATGGTAAACAATTCACCATTAAAAAAAGATCGCCACTTCAGGCGATCTCCTCATTTTCTGGTGTTTCCTTGTTCCACTTAGCGGCCCAGATCTCCATGATCCCGTCATAGTATTTCGGGTTCATAAGGCGCAGTGCCCAGAATGCGGCAAAGGCTCCCGCGACAATCGTGATCCAGTCTCCTATGCCCATGCCGGTCATGACACCGCCGCTGCTTGTCAGGTCAACGCGTATAAGTTCAAAAGCGTCCACACTCCAGTGACCCAGTATCGTCGGCCACAGATTGCCTGTTCGCAGATAGACCGCACCGAACAGCATTCCTACGCCGATGGCATATACAGCCTGTATGACAACTGAAACCGGATCTCCTCCCATCAGAATATTTCCCAGGTGTATCAGGCCAAATACTATAGAAGACAGCCAGAATATGACTTTGATCTGCCTCTTTGATTTTATCTTTCTCATGTAGTTGGCAACGCCCAGTCCACGAAACACTATCTCTTCGCCGAATCCCGGTGCCATACCCCTGATCAGGGCAATGACTATACTGCCTGTGCCGAGCGTTATCCAGCTTACTATACTGCCTGCATAGTGAATAACCAGAAATGGCAGAAGCATAAGAAGCCCTTCTTTGAGGCCGTCTTTCTGAAGGCAGCCGTTAAATTCCGGTCTGAACCACAGTTTGAATAATAATGCAGCCAGGAGTGCAGCCGCCGCTACTCCTATGCCCATGGCTACATCGACTGTTCCCGTCAGAGTCTTTGTTTCAAAAGTGTAGCCCGGAAGATAGTTGCCAATCAGTCTGTCTATCCTGATACCCAGACCTTCATCGATCAGCTGAACAAAAAAAGCCAGCAGAAAGTAGCTTATTATCGTGTGATCTAGTATCTTATGATTTCTCTTTTTCATTGCCGCAGTAACTCCTTCCTGTCCTGATCACAGCTTGCCGTTATTGTATTACAATACTGCAGCAGCCATTCTAATTTCCTTTTAAGCTGTCAAACAGCGATGGTTCATAGAAATCCAGAAGCTCCACCTCTTCGTTTCCATACTCGAATGTGACAGTAAAGCCGTCTTTTGAAACATACCTGATCTGCTCCAGCTTATACCTTTTCGTTCTCCGGCCGTCTCCCTCGACCTTCCTGACAAGGCTGTCATCTTCAATAGCATAGGGGGTTTTGCGCAGTTCTTCTTCTGCTCCGGCTCTTTCCGTTGACGCCCTCTTTCTCAATAATAACCATGTGAATAAGCAGGCAGGCAATAAAAAAGCAATTGCTACAGCCATTCCTATGCCGAAGGTTTCCACTCCATCCGCAAAATGTCCCGAGAAATAGTCCCTGAATGCGATCACAGCGAATACTATTAAATATATAAAACCCATGATAAATGCAGCCAGTTTCACGTTGTAATTAATATTCCTGTTATCCCGGGCTTCGATCTCTTCAATGTGTTTTTTTATCGCTGCCTCTTTTAACTCTTCGTTAACGGTCATAAAGCATATACCCTCTTTTTTTCCAGGAGACAGGGGACGGTTCTCTGTCTCCGCTTATTTTTTTAGGATACAGAGAACCGTCCCCTGTCTCCTCTCTCAATCTTACGAATAGTGTAGATGTAGCTGAATACGAGGACGACCACTGCGCCGCCCCATGCGGCTACTTCTGCTATGAATAGCCCATCCTCACCTATGACTCTGGCCAGTATGAGTGCAGAAGCTACTCTCATGATCAGCTCTGCAAATGCGGATACCATCGGCAGGAAAGTATTGCCCAGGCCCTGTGTGGATGACCTGAATATGTACAGCAGATACAGTACAGGCAGGCACACGCACATTATTGCAAGATACCTGTATGCCACATCCACCGTAGCCTTTACTTCCTCCGGCGTGCCGGAAACAAATCCCGACAGTATCATACGTCCTGTGAGCAGCATGACAGCAGCTATGACACATGCAGTTGCAATTGCTGCCCAGAATGCAGACCTCACGCCTTCATGTATTCGGTCGATCCGTCCTGCTCCGAGGTTCTGAGCGACATATGTCGTCATGGCAAAGCCGAACGATGATGTAGCGATCTCAAGTACGCCATGCATCTTCGCACCCGCTGTGAAACCCGCAATGAATGTAACACTGAATGTGTTCACTACAGACTGTACGACCATACCGCCAACGACGATAAGGAAATTCTGCAGCATCATCGGGGCACTCAGTACCGCGATCGATCGCAGCAGCGGGATATCCGGGACAAGGTCAGCGTGGTTGATGTGGAGCTGCCTGATCCTGAGTATCGCAGGCAGACATAATGCGGCAGAACAAAACTGTGCGATTATCGTAGCCCAGGCCGCTCCGCCGATCCCCCATCTGAAAACGCATACAAAAAGCAGGTCCAGGGCTATGTTGATAACGGATGCGGTGATCATCGCATACAGCGGAGTCCTGCTGTCGCCAAGCGCTCTGAGTGTTGATGCCAGCAGATTATATGCAGTTATGACCGGTATCCCGGCATAAGAGATCTTCAGGTATACCAGTGCCTGCGGTATCAGCTCTTCCGGAGTTCCGAGGAGCATCAGCATTTCAGCAGCCAGCAATTCACCGGTCACAAGCAGAACAGCCGCAAAAGCTGCAGACAAAACTATGGCATTGCCAAAGCCTTTACGAAGTCTGCCCTCATCGCCTCGTCCGAACGAATGCGCAAGGGTGATCGATATGCCCTGTGACAGTCCCATTACCACTCCGAGAAATATCCAGTTTGGCCACGTAGATGCACCTAACGCCGCCAGAGCTGCAACACCAAGGGTCTTGCCCACTATCATGCTGTCAGCAACTGAATACGTCTGCTGGAATATATTCCCGATCATGAGCGGAAACGCAAAGGTCACGATCAGCCTCACCGGCTTCCCCTCAGTCATTAGTTTAACGTGTGATTTCATAGTCCCGTTTTCAGTCCCTTTTATTCAGCTGAGCCTTTGCTCCTTTCCAGCATGTCCACTGTTTCTGCCAGCCATTGGTTGTAATAGTCATATGGACTCCGGATCCACCAGCTCAGCAAGTCGCCGACCAGGCGTGCATCTTCTTCGACACTTGTCCACGAATGCTGTTCTTTGTCACGGCTGACCGTGACGATATGCCTGTCGTCAGGCTTGAAATCGATTCTGTATATACAGAAGCCGGTCCAGCTGCGGTGAGCGTACAGAGTATCCCCTTCCATGTACCAGAACCACTTATCCTCCATCTCTTCAGGGATGTGTCCGCGTCTGAGCGTCTCCATCTGGAGATCATTGAAATGCCAGTGCAGAATAAAAATCTCATGCTCCTCCGGCATCTCAGTTATTTGCCAGTCGCTTCTTTCGGCGATCTTACCTTTCAGCGGCGGAAGATCATCAGGCAGATAGCCCCTGGCAAAGTCTTTCAGGATCTCTCTGAGATCCGGCGGCAGTATGTCCTCGCACTGCTTCTTCAGCTCGTAAGGTACACAATAATAGGCTTCAGCGATCGAGCCTGCCATAGCACCTATCGTATCGCTGTCACCGCCAAGAGATATGGCATTTCTGACAGCATCTTCAAAGTCCGTGCTGTCGAGGAATGCTATTATGGCTTCCGGAACACTGCCCTGACAGGAAACATCAAATTTATAACCCGGACGTATGCTGTCGCAGGTCCTGGCAAGGTCATAGCCGAATTCCTCACTGACATATTCCCGTATATCATCTTTCGTGCCGCCGACCCTCGCTATGAAGATCGCTGATGCAAGCGCCTCGGCACCTTTGATGCCCTCCGGGTGATCGTGCGTGACAGCTGCCTGCAGCCTTGCCATTTCCCTGGCCTTATCCAGAGAGCTGCAGATCCAGGCAGCCGAAGAGACTCGCATCGCAGAACCGTTTCCCCAGCTGTTGTACGGTCCGGTCCCGTGCTCGAGCCATTCTCTGAACCGTCCGCCGTATCCCGCATTGGGATATCTGAGACCGAGTTCTTTCATGCTTCCGATGATCGAGTCCGCAACAATAGCCTTGTTGCCATCGTTTACATCGTCTCCGTCCTCGATTCGATTGTCTGTATCGTTAAAAGCCGACATGAATCCCGCTGCGACTGCAAGCGTCATCACAGTATCATCTGTGAACCGTGAATACTTACTGAACAGCGGGAAATCTTTGCTTTTTATATTTTTCCATTCATATGGACTGCCTATGATATCTCCGAGTATCGCACCGTACATCTGCGGTACCTCCTTTTCTTATCTTGTCCATGCTGCAGCAGTTTTTCTGACTATGCTATCGCATTTCCATTCCTGTTCTGACAAAGCGGAACATCCGGAGAGCTCCCTCATAATATAGCTCCTCTGCCCGCGCAAGCGCCTCATCGAGAGCCATCGGCGCATTTACCGTTGTCATTAATGAGGATATGCCGCAGCTGCAGATATCCATCGCATTTTTCCCCAGCGAGCCGGACAGCCCAAGGACCGG
Source organism: Mogibacterium sp. (assembly GCA_017432075.1). Taxonomy (GTDB): domain Bacteria; phylum Bacillota; class Clostridia; order Peptostreptococcales; family Anaerovoracaceae; genus Crickella. Next base: position 24,567 of record JAFRJV010000086.1, read on the forward strand.
GATGCCTTTAGCCTTCGCGTGCATACCGACGCCCTGCATCACCTTGCCGAAACAGCTCTGCCAGTCTGTACGTCCTTCTCCGGTCACGACGAGATCAACTCCCTCGAGACGCTCATCAAAGCGGATAAGTTCCAACACGGTCTCGATTCCCGATTTTATCTCTCCTCCGAGAAATACCATAAGAGCAGCGCCGAGTCCGCCTGCAGCGCCTGTCCCCAGGATCACGTCACAGTCTATGCCGAACGTTTCCCTGATGACATCGCGGTAGATGCACATGCCCTTTTCAAGCTCTTTCTGTATCTCCGGAGTTGCACCTTTCTGTTTACCGAAGGTCCATGTGGCTCCGTCCTTACCGCAAAGAGGATTGGTTACATCGCACATCACAGTTATTTTCGATTCTTTTACGCGCTCATCAAGACCGGAAATATCGATTGCCACCACTTTGGCGAGATCACGCCCGAAACCTTCGAGTTCATTTCCGTCCTGATCCAGGAATTTTACGCCGAGCGCTCTTGCACAGCCCATTCCGCCGTCATTGGTCGCGGAGCCGCCGATTGCGACCGATATGTCACGGTAGCCGCGCTTCAGTGCATCCAGGATCAGCTCGCCCGTACCGAAAGTGGTAGTATTCAGCGGATTCCGCAGTTCTTCAGGCACCATTGGCAGGCCTGAAGCGGCAGCCATCTCTATGACAGCCTTGTTTTCATCAAAGATCCCATAGAAACTTTCGGTTTCTTCCATGAGCGGACCGTGGACTTTCAGAGTGACCTTTTCACCCTGTTCCGCAGCAATTACGGCCTCAACTGTTCCTTCGCCGCCATCAGCGACCGGAACACCGGAGCACTCACACTCGCCGAACACTTCCCTTGCAGCCTTGCTCAGCAGCTCCACGGTTTTTTCGCTTGTCAGACTTCCCTTGAATGAGTCGGATGCAAATAAGAGTTTCATATCTTTTCTCCTTACGCCGCGCATATACTGTTCTGATTATAGCACAGGGAGACAGGGGACGGTTCTCTGTCTCCTTCCCCAAACAAAAGGAGACAGGGGACGGTTCTCTGTCTCCTCAACAAATCATTAATTCTGCATAATGTTATCACTTGAATATCATTATCAAGAGGTAAAATCAATGAAACAGTCGGGAGTACCCGACTGTTTTTGATTTTACTTAAATATGAAACAGGAGACCTGCTAAGACAGGAATGCTGTTCAGAAGCGAGGTATAGATATATGGCAAGAACAGCCAGAAAACTAAGTGAATCAGGAATATACCATGTGATGATGAGAGGCATCAACAGACAGCAGATATTTTTTGAAGAGTCAGATTACGCATACTTTATCAGATTACTTGGAAAGTATAAATCTGTATCCGGATACGAACTTTTTGCATATTGTCTGATGGGAAATCATGTTCATCTGCTGATACGTGTGCGAAAAGAACCTTTGTCTGTCATTATGAAACGGATCGGAGGAGCGTTTGCATATTGGTACAATGGCAAATATGAAAGAACAGGCCATCTGTTTCAGGATCGATTCAAGAGTGAAGTAATCGATAGTGAACGGTATTTTATTGCGGCGCTCAGATATATTTTGAGAAATCCTGTCAAAGCAGGAATGTGCAAAAGGCCTGAAGATTACAAGTACAGTAGCGGAAGGGAATACTTATGTGATTGGGATGGGATAACAGATACTGATTTTGTTTTTTCATTAATAGAGGCGGCTGCATTGGAAGAATTCATAGCTGTAAGCAATGATGACCAGTTTCTCGAAATAGAAGAAAAAGCGCCAGTCAGACTGACTGATAATAAGGCCAGAGCTATGATCCTGGACGAATTCGGTACATTTTCACCTACTGTAGGAAAGCCGGGAGAGCGTCATGATTTATATTTTTCAATACGAAAACTCATACGAAACGGAATATCAATACGACAGTTAAGCCGACTAACGGGAATTCCCAAAAAGTTGATAGAAAATGCGTTGAAATAAAAACGGGGAAGAGACAGAGAACCGTCCCCTGTCTCCCTGTCTCCCTATGATATAATTATTTTGATGGAAAAAAGTTCTTCAGGCGGAAACTCCCGAATACTGGCAGCGGCCATGATAACTTCCTTCATGACCACCTTTATGTCGAGCGCGCTTAACCTTTCAGTGCCGTCGCTTGAGAGTTATTTTGGTGTAAACGCAGCTTATGTAAGCTGGATCGTCAGCTCATACACCATTGCAGTAGCAGCCATGAGTCTGCCAATGGGCAAGGTATCGGATATAACAAGCCGCAGGACTGTTTTCCTCACCGGAATAGCCGGATTTGGGATTTTGTCGGCAATCAGCATCTTTGCTCCTTCAATCAGTGTCCTCATGCTTCTCCGTGCGCTGTCGGGAACATGCGCGGCAATGATATTCGCCACTAACAACGCGATACTGATAAGTGCATTTCCTCATAACGTTCAGGGTAAAATGCTCGGGTATTCTGTCGCAGCGACATATATAGGTCTTACAGCCGGACCTGTCGCGGGAGGTCTGTTGAACAGCGCTTTCGGATGGAGGTCGATCTTTGCCGTATCGTCCGCCATTTCTGCCGCAGCTTTCCTCGCAGCCTTCAGGGCTGTTCCTAAGGACTCCCCTGCCTCGCATATATCCGGAACGGATATTGCCGGTATTGTATTATATATTTCTGCAATAGTTATAAGCCTGTTTGGCATGACCGGCCTCGGAAGCTTTGATGCCTCGCCTTACATGCTTGCCTCAGGCTTTATCATCCTTGCAGCCTTCTTCGTACACGAGTCAAGGCGCGAGAGCATGGACAAGGCAGCTATCATAAGGGTCAGCATGTTCAGACAAAGCAGGACTTTCACTTTTTCCTGCCTTGCTGCCCTGCTGAATTACGGAGCAACTTTTGCTATCAGTTACGAGATGAGCATATATCTTCAGGTCATACTCGGCATTCCGTCCGGAAAAGCCGGCCTCATGCTCATCACCATGCCTGCAGCGCAGGCTCTGCTGTCACCCTACACAGGCAGTCTGTCTGACCGCATCAGACCGTCAGTTCTCGCAAGCACCGGTATGGGGATCTGCGCACTTACACTGCTGTTGTACTCACGCATTAGCGAAAATACATCCGTACTCTGTGTAATGACCGTAATGTGTATAACCGGAATGGGTTTCGCGCTGTTTTCGTCCCCCAACACCAACTCCATACTCAGCTGTGTCAATAAAAAAGACTATGGTGTCGCTAATTCCATAATAGCTACGATGCGCACTTACGGGCAGTCATCCGGCATGGCGATCCTGAGTTCCATCACCGCAGTCGTTCTCGGAACAGGGACTCTTGAATCATCCCCTCACGCTGACATTCTTCATATGATGCATGTATCGTTCATTACATTCGCCTGCATCTGCGTTCTCGGCCTCTTTTTTTCACTGGCCCGTGACCGGAATTAAAGGAGCTTTTTATATCTCAGGCAGATCCGGTATGAATTCGACATACAGCTGGTCAAATTCATTCTGAAGGTCCGCGGTGACCCTGCCTTTCAGATCCATCAGATGGCTGATATCTATCATCTGAGTGTTTTCAGTTCCCTTTAAATATACTTCTATCCAGGTCTTGCGCCCTGTCTGTATCACATCGATAAAAGCCGCTTCGTACGGATAATCCTCAAGAGCATTGTTTACCACCATGCGGACCTTGTCCATGACATCTTCCGGAGGTGAGAACAGCATCATCTGTCTGAATCCTCTGATAAGTTCCTTTACCGGCTCAGCAATGAGGAAAAGTGACATGATTATAGCCACGCCGGAGTCCATGTACGGAGTGATCGGCTTTAGGACCGTATCTCCAAGGAAGAAATTGGCCAGAAAGGCTGCCGCAACTCCGCAGCTGCCGATAATGTCCGTCTTCCACATGTATATCTCCGCATGGATGGTGGGCGATTCGTATTTTCTGCTCATGTGCAGCATGAACAAATACATTATGATACTCGCGACGGCAAGACAGATCTCGAATACTGCGATCGCGCCGGAGCTGACCTGATGTCCTCCGCTGAGGATACCTCGCAGGTTTTCTATGATCATCACTATGATCAGCGACAGCAGGGTCATGTATTTTATTATGAGGAAAAGGGATTCGACCTGAGCATATCCGTAAGGATGTCTCTCGTTTACCGGGCGATAGAGCAGCGGAACGAGGACCAGAAAAGGTCCCATCATGATCAGTTCAGCAGAATCAAAAATCGCATCCATCAGGACTGTCTGCGAACGGAAAGCTATCGCAGCAGCGACCTCCACTGCCGAAAGCATGCAGCTCATCACAAAAGATATGCGCAGTATACGTTTTTCAAGCTGTTCCCGTGCAGATTCCATTTCTTTTTATACCTTCATCATTTTCTCTCTGAAGGAGACAGAGAACCGTCCCCTGTCTCCTTCCGTATTTATATAGTGCAGCCTGCCGTCATCGCCCCATTTAGCAGACAGGTCGCAGTGAACATTCTGCGAAGGATCCGGATGGTCCTTCCACAGCTCGTACAGCTTCGGCAGGAACACCGGCCACTGACTGGCCTCATAGTCTTCGTGATCAGTCGCGTAATTTGGTACCAGCTTCGCGTCCGGGTCCTTCTTAAGTATGTCCAGTATGAATCCCGGCGGCATCGATGCCCTGGTATTTGTTACCGTCGCCGTAATGTGTACTATCCCTCCCGGAACATCTTCCCATTCGTGGACCGTTGAGTCAACGAGCTCTCCGGCATCATTGAAAACGCCTTCACATATAACATGCTTGAGAGCTGTCGTAAACGGATAGAAGTCCGTAAGGTGCAGCCTGTGTATCTCAACGCCTTCGCCCCCGAATACAGGCAGCGCCGGATCAGTCGTCTCAGCTATTATGTGAACTGAATCCTCAAACCCGTACTCATAAGGAGTTTTGAGCCAGTTGAATCTCTTATGCGATCCCGGCGCCCACAGATAATAGCCCTTCTCCATATTGGCCCAGAACCAGTCGAGCATCTCCGAAGTAAGGCCCGGCAGGAAATGGTGCCTCTGTGAAGGCAGATCATAACCCTTGTCAATGGCCTCCTGTGTCAGTTTAAGCGGAGCCAGAGGCGGTTCGGGTTTTGCAGGTCTCTCAAAAGGTACGAACGGGACCCCTTCATTTTCCTGAAAAGGAATGTGAGTCTGCCCCGCGCTTGCTACATATAACGTCTTATCTGTCATTTATTATCCTTTCTGCTCATGTTGCTTTCCCTGTCACTTCTCTGTCTGCGCAGACTCAGCTCAGCCAGAAAAACTATCATCTTCTGTATCGCCCTGTTCTTGACCCACGGCTGCCAGAATATATGGCCTGCGTGCGGGATCCTTTCAAAGCGGACATTTTCGTAAACACTTGCCGCCATCTCAGAGTATATGATCGGAACTACCCTGTCGTTCTCTCCGTGCATGAGCAGAACCGGCCCCTTATACGCTCCGATGCGGTCCAGCCAGTCTTCTACTGCAAAAGCATCCTCGATGAACTTCCGTCCGAGAGTCACCGGCGGTTTTCTCGTGCTGAACTCCTCCGGCGGATCGTGGGGATCGAAACGGGCACCAAGCGCCTTGCCCTTTCTCGCGTCATCCGAAGCGGAAAGCGCAGGATACACGAGGATAAGCCCTGCGATATCGTCGCCCATCTCAGCGGCTGCAAGAGCAGAGACCATGCCTCCCATAGAAAAGCCGCACAGCACCAGATCCCTGTCTCCCAATCTCTTGCGCAGATATCCTATCACCGCTTTGAGATCTCCCACTTCGGTAAGGATGCTCATTTCCCTGGTATCTCTTCCTGTACTGCACCCGTTGCCGGAGCCCGGAAAATCATATGTAAAGACCGGGTATGACCTTCTGGCGAGCTCTATCGCATACTTTGTCTCCCAGTTCTGATCCACCCCGAATTCATGACTTATGACGATGCACGGACGGTCAGACTCATCATCCGGTATGTACAGGTGCCCGACAATGATCGCTTCACCGTCCCTGATCTCAACTCTGTGCTTGTACATCGCTTTCCCTCCAACTTTAATGATACAACAGGAAAAAGAAGCTGTCACAGCTTTTCGCGTAACAGCTTCCTGTATATCAGAGACCGTTTACTATGTTGTTCGGTCTGTCGCCGTCTTCCATTTTCTGCATGCTTGTGATCGCCCATTCGAGCATTCTTTTGAATGCCTGATCTGTACGTCCTGCTGCATGCGTCGTGAAGATGACTCTGGCATCGGCCTCCTCACTGAGGTTTCTTAGTACATGATCATCCGGCATCGGTTCAGGTGCAACAGTATCAAGTGCTGCAAAGCCGATCTCGTTGTTCTCCAGCGCCAATGCAAGGTCTTCGTTGTTAACGATCTCACCCCTGGCAACGTTAACGAGCAGAACATCGTTTTTCATCAGCCTGATAGTATCCTTATTGATCATGTTGATCGTTGACGGCAGTACGGGTACATGCACACTAATGATATCTGATTGTTTCATGAGTTCTTCCTGTGTCAGGTATTCGAGTCCGTAAGCCTCTTCAAGTTCTTTGCTCATTCTGACCGGATCTGAATAGACAAGCCTGCATCCCCAACCTGCAAGCCTCTTCGCGACTTCTCTGCCAATAACGCCCATCCCGATCATTCCTATCGTCGAGCCTTCGACCTCGCGGACGCCCCGGCTCACGAACAGCTCGTTTGCTCTTGCATATCCGTAGGTGCGGATATTGTGATCCATCCATCCGACCTTTCTGTATCCAGCCAGCATCAATGCCGCGCAATGCTCCGCAACAGCCGCTGCATTGACTGCCTTGTTATTGCAGACCATGATGCCGAGTTCCTTCGCACCTTCAATATCCACCATGTTGAAGGAAACACCCTCAACGTGGAGCATCTTCAGTTTTCTGCAGGGTTCGAGCATCTCCTTTGTTATTTTATCCATGCAGTCTACAAGCAGATAATCAGCTTGCTGCATCTCGTCACGTCCCTCTTCATTGATAGGACGCTCAATATATCTTACATCCCAGCCCTCAGGCCAGCGGACTCCGTACTTTTCAAATCTGCTCTCCGGCAGGCTGCATACTACTGTTGGCATTTCGTTTCCTTTCCCGGCTGCGCCGATCCATATTTGCTGCTTTTATTAAGAAAAGAGCGAAGCAATATGTATGCATCGCTCTTTTTCAATGTTCATGTCAATTTATCAGTTTTAATGCTTTGAATTAGCCGAGTACTGTGAATCCTGAGAGGGTCACAAGACCTGCGAACATTGCTGCAGGGATAACGCCTACCCAGATGTTTCCGTACTTTCTGTAGAGGTATGTCACCACGCCCGTGGTGCCGCCCATCATGTAGCAGTATCCGAATGCGAAGTCCAGAGATCCGGAACTTGTATTCTGTCCTGTTCCGTAGATGTCGATCTGCGGAATGATGGTCTGGCCTGTTCCTATCAGCATCGATCCGCCGTACTGTGCGAGCAGGAGCACGAAGAGTGCACTGGCCGTGAGGACTGTGTTGATTATGACTGCCCTCCACATATCCTTTTTCTCACTGCCTGTTGAAGGCAGGATCCGCTGCGACATGTTGCCGACAAACATTACGAAGAAGATGATCAGGCAGTATGGGATAGCTCTTACGATTCTCATCGGGCTCATCTTGAGATAAGTCGAGAGGTTCCATACCTGATAGTTGATGCCCATGAAGCCTTCAATGAGCCAGAGCCATGTGAAGACGAATACGGCAACGATGAGTGCCATCAGGAATCCTTTTGCAGGCTTGCTCCAGTCGATCTTTGTGTCTCCGTCTGCTCCGAGAGCATAATCGCCGAGTGTGAGCGGAGTGCCGGCTTTCTTTGCCTTGTTGGATTTTATCACCATTCTGACGATACCGATCAGAGCAAGTACAACGAGCCATGCCATGATTCCGTTGAGGTTTGCGGACGGAAGTATCTTGACCCACTTAGTGCCGAGACCTGTCCACTTAATGGTATAAGCCGATACGTGCACGAAGATGAGCGCAGGGATGACCAGTGAGAACAGAAGGTCTATGCACCATGCCTTAGCACCCTTTCTAGGTGTGCCGCCCTTAGGAACAGCATTTGCTGCGCTTGCGAAGAACTCGTTCTGCATGAGCAGATTGACGAGTGCAGCGAGCAGGAACATCATGGCGATGCATGCGACGCCTGAGAACAGCTGCTGCGGCTTCCATGCGAGATCGCTGTTGTCGAGTTTGACCGGAGCATCTACTACGTCATTCTCAAACTTTACGATCTCAGAGATAGTTGCACCGGATATATTACCGGTCTGATGGAGTGTGCCGTCGATAACCGCATATCTGAACAGCTTTCCATTCCTGTCATAGTCCTTGTTTGGCTCAAGTCCGTCGATGCCGGACATTTCAGCTGTAGCTGCGAGACATGCGTCCGGGTCTCCTATGAAGTGATAGTCGTACTGGTCTGCAGTCGATTTGATCAGACCGAAGTGAGCATCTACAAAGTCGAATCCGCCTGCCATCTGCATCATGAACGGTCCGAATACCATGCATACGCTGTTTACCTTGTCAGGCATTGCTCCATATGTCTGGAGTACCGTTGCCGTACCTGCAGAGTATCCGACCAGGTTGAGGCTGTCCTTCTTTACAAAAGACAGATTGTTCGCATACTGTGCTGTTGTTATAGCCTGTACGCCTCTGTCAATATCCGGATCAGACTCGCCGCCGCCCTGGAGGTCAGGTGAGAGTACCACGAAGCCCCTTCTTGCGAGTTCCATGCTCCATGTATCGTTGGAGTGGGCGTGGTTGGAACGTCCGTGATAGATGACTGCTGCAGGAGCAGGAGTCTCATCTGTTGCGTTCTCCGGAATGTAGATCAGTGAGCTCACCGATGTGCCATCCTGTGAATTGAGATAGATCCTCTCGACATGGACTTTGCCCCAGGATGTCTGGAATCCCCAGATGAAGATCGAGCACACGAGCAGGATCAGCATCGTTACCGAGAAGAACCTTACGGCTTTTTTCTTTTCAGTCTGTTTATCTTTCATTTTTATTCACCCTTTTGTTTCAGCCTTTGTTAAAGCATCTTTTCTGATAGAACTATGTTCGTTGACTGAATCTTATTTCCTGCCGTTTATCTGTTCAATGGTAGTGGCATATCTGCAATTATGCTGTCCTAAGTGCATTTCCGGAGCGGTCCACGCCAGTCCATGCGGCAATAAAAAAGGGGCAGACTGCCCCAATGTCTGATTCCGGAATCGCATATTTTACTCAGATTCAGGCAGCATCACGACCAGTGTGAATTGATTGCTGTCGTTATCCGCCTTTACACTCACCGTGCCACCGTATCTGCTGACTGCGTTACGGATGCTGCTGATCCCTATACCGTGCATTTCCGTGTCTTTCTTGCTCGTCACCGGATCGCCATTGCTCAATTCAACAGTACCGGCAAAGCAGTTCTGAAATCTGATCACGGTATTATTCGCAAAAGTACTGCTTTTGATGAACAGAAATCTTTCGCTGTTACTTTCTGTGTTTCGCAGCGCTTCGATCGCATTGTCGACTGCATTTCCGAATATCGTGACAAGATCCACTGCTCTGATATGATCCAGCCTTTCAAGATCCAGGCACACATTGAATCTTATCCCGTCAGCATACGCCAGCTGTATCTTCTCGGAGAGAATGGCATCAACAGTTTCATTCCCGGTCCTGACCTGTGTCTCATATCCTTCGAACTTCGGCAGCAATTCACCGAGATAATCATTGATTTCTCCTTCACTTCCCGCCATACTCCGGATCGCAAGCAGATGATTCTTGACATCATGATAGAGCCTGCGGATGTCTCCGGCAGCCTGCATCTCACGTTTTGCACTCCTTACTTCATACTGCAGCACCATTTGTTCATGCTCAGCTGCTTCCTTCTCTTTAAGCAGGAGCCTGCTGTAGTCATAGAGAAGTATTACAAGATAGAGACCGATCGATGTGACAAGCGAAAATGAGATCATGGCCGTCCGGTTACCGCCGAGGTTCAGTTCTCTTACAGCAGTCAGGATCCATTTGAAATACACCATGATAAAAAGTACCAGGCTCATCATTATTGTTCTCTGCCTGTCGATGGTATCTATCTTTTCAGGCCTGATCAGACGGCGTGTCGCTGCCGCAAGAACCATCTCAGTCGCAGCAACGATGGCGAGTCCCACAAGATACCCTGAGCCTTTCGCCTCATGGGGCGGAGTTACCTTCCCGTATGTCATCATTATCATTCTCAGATTCTGCGAAGTAAGATAGATTGCAGTAAATATCGCAGCTAGATAAGCCGCGACCTTAGGAGTACATTCCTTGTTCACGAGCAGCCAGCACATGACCGGCAGCAGATGCAGAAGCATCCTCATGACCTGTATAGCGAGATTCTCAATAGAGAAGACGCTTACCGCAGCATTGAGCGGTGTCATATAGATCGCAAGCAGCACAAGAAGCGGCAGAAACCCCGCCGCACTTGCAGCTCTGCGATCCTGGACTTCCCTGCGTTCAGGCATATCGCTGAAGAACCAGAAAAGGATCGCCACTTCAGCCGCAAATGAAACGATATCTATTAAAGACCCTGTTATTATTCCATTAGCCATAGTTATTTGAGCACATTGTCCCGGTCATTCGACGATCACAGGCAAAACTCAGATCCGTTCTCCCAGGTATTCCGACAGATCGTTAAGAAATGCTTTGCGCTTTCTCTGACTTACGGGAATCTTGTTCCCATCTTTCAGAAGGATGTCTGTCTGCCGTATCTCCTGTATCGCGTCAGCGGATACGAGAAAGCTTGCGTGGCATCTGAAGAACCCGAACTCCCTCAACTGCTCTTCGAGCTCACGGATCGGGCATCTGTATTCACTGATCTCTCCATTGATGCACAGGCTTATGTAGTGCCCCCTCACCTCGCAGTAACTGATCTGTGAAACAGGAACACGGAAGGTCTTGCCCGATGATTTAATGGTAATTACGTGATCCTTCCCGCGGCTCTGCTCTATGCGCTTCACTGCATCGCCGATCTCATGAGAGAACTCCGCGTAGCTGACCGGCTTGCGGATGAAGCCGAACGCACGCACCTTGTATCCTTCTATCGCGCGCTGATACATAGTAGTGATGAATATGAGACACACCTCAGGATCGAACTCTCTTATCCTTCTGGCAGCGTCCATGCCGTCTGTTCCGGGCATGTAAATATCGAGCAGCAACAGATCCAGCGGCTCAGGATAGCTGCTCAGAAGCTGATCCGCTGACGTGAACTCGGATATCTCGAGCTCAGTTCCGGTCTCAGAGCCATATCTCCTGAGGGCTTTTACGATCGACTCCCTTACAGGTCTTTCGTCATCACATACAGCAATTCGGATCATATTTTTCTCCTTGTGAAATGAATGCTTTCCCCCATAGATTCTATCGTTATAAAAAACACAGCACAATATCCGTGGCATAACTGCATGAAAAAATGGCCTATATGCACAGCTTTTCAGCGGCAATAAAAAGCACCTGCCACTCGGACTCACGTGAGCGAATAGTGCAGGTGCTTTCATCGTGTTCAACTTCTATTTATCCGATTCCTCCGGGATATCCGATTCGAATCCAGAAAACACAGGGACTCCGGTATATTCCTTGAGTTCCTCCTCGCCTCTGAGCGCTCTGAGAGCTCCCTCCGCGAGTGCTTCCATCTCAAAATCTCCGCCATATGCTTTCACAGGAGCTATCCATTCGGTGTAGCTGCGGATGTTCTCTACGAACTCCTCGTCATTGCTGACTCCGCCCGTAAGGATGACCGCATCGACTTTTCCCCTGAGCACACATGCATACGAACCTATGTACTTCCCCAGGTTGTAGGCAAAAGCGTCATATACCAGGCCTGCCCACTTGTCTCCGCTGTCTCTCATACTTTTGATCTTTTTGATATCATCGGTCCCTGCCAGCGACTTAAGACCGCCGTTCTTTGTTATCAGGGCCTTGATATCATCAATGCTGTGTTCTCCCGAATAGCACATCTTTACGATCGGCATGAGAGGAACATAACCAGTCCTGTTAGGTGCCATAGGTCCGTCGCCGTTGACCACGTCATTCGCGTCGATCATTCTGCCATGGCAATGTGCTGCTATGGACAGCCCTCCGCCTACATGGCATACGATGAAATTGCATTCATCGTACTTTTTGCCCAGCTCGGCAGCCATGCGTCTTGCTACTTCCTTCTGATTGAGCACGTGTACATGGGACTCTCGGTAAACACCTTTGATGCCTGAGATCCTCGCTATGTCATCAAGTTCGTCGACATCAGGCGGATCTATGACATATGCAGGCTTGCCGAGAGCCGTTGCGAACTCCCCTATTATCTGGGATCCGAGCACGGCCGGGTGGTCTGCGATCCTGCCTGACATGGCATCTACGAGCATCTTCTGGTTTACCGGAAAGATCCCGCCGGGAGTGGATTCAAGTCCTCCCGAATATGCAGCGAATGCATCCATGTCCCTGAGCTGGTAGCCATGGGTGTGAAGCACGGCCATGACTACACCAACTCTGAAAGGTCTCTGTGAATTTACTGTCGGAAACTGTTTCAGCACTTCAGGCTCATGACTGATGTTTTCCTTGAACAGCAGCTTGCTGTCCTCGAATACGGCACA
>JAFRJV010000087.1 GCA_017432075.1 Mogibacterium sp.
CATGGCAAGCTACAGGCATCTTGCCACCGGAACTGATCTCCAAAGCTCAGTTCGGTATCGTGATGTCGGGTTTCATCTCCATAGCTGCCGGTATCATTGTCAAGAAGTTTGGTGTAGAAAAGATCGAGAAGTTCCTTCCGGCTTCCATTACCGGTACTGTTTCGATGGTCATCGGTCTGACGCTTGCCGGTAATGCCTTATCAGATTTCATAGGTGTAGGAAATGTCGTAAACGGCGTTTCCGTCATTCAGGGAAATCCGGTCGCAACTGCCTGGCTGATCGTTGGACTGATCACCTTTATTTCAACTTGTCTTTATTCAATATATCTGAAAGGACTGCTAAGCCAATTGCCGTTGTTGCTTGGTGTTCTTACCGGATGTGCAGCAGCGTTTGCGATCTATCTGGTCTTTGATATAAATCTTTTCAGATCGGTACCGGTCGAAGCACTGGAAGCATCATCATTCAAACTGGGTGATGGAAGTGTCTTTGCCCTTCCGGCATTCACACTTCCTAAGTTCTCGTGGAACGCGCTGGTCGGTATCATGCCGATCGCGATCGCTACGATCCCGGAATCGACTGCCCACATGTATCAGCTGGATATCTATGTCAACGATCTGGCCAGAGAGAAAAACAAGAAGAGATATGAACTGATCCCGCTTCTTGGCACAAACCTGATCGGTGACGGCCTCTGCGATATGATCTCAGGTGTCGTAGGCGGACCTGCCGGCACCAACTACGGTGAAAACATATCCACCATGGCGATCACCAGAGTCTTCTCGGTAAGCGTGCTGGGAGTTGCGTCAGTGATCGCGATGATCGTCTCCTGCTTCACACCACTGATCAAAGTCATCTACGGCATACCTCTGGCTGTGATCGGTGGAATCGAAGTATACTGCTTCGGCGCCATCGCTGCTCAGGGTATTGCGATCCTGATCGACAAGGGTGTTTCCATGTTCGATTCCAAGAACATTGCGGTCATCGCCCTGATCTGCATCGTCGGTCTTGGCGGTCAGTATGCCTTCGGCGGAACGATCCCGTTCTTCAATATGAGTATTCCGTGTGTGGCCGGTGCCGCAATTGCCGGAATAATCCTGAACATGTTCCTAAGACTGGATGAGAAGAAAGAAAATTAGTCTATAATAAGTGGTAATTAAGGAGGGCTGCTATGGCAAAATTAATGAACGAAGTATCCCACACATTCAATGAATATCTGCTGATCCCGGGTCACACTACAAAGAAATGCGTTCCGGACAATGTGTCTTTAAAAACACCTCTGGTCCGTTTTAAAAAAGGAAGCAAGCCTTCCTTGAGCATGAACATTCCGATGACTTCTGCGATCATGCAGTCGGTATCCGGAAACAGACTTGCCGTTGCGCTGGCTGCTGAGGGAGGCGTCTCATTCATCTTCGGTGCACAGTCGATCGAATCACAGGCTTCCATGGTCGCTAAAGCCAAATCATACAAGGCCGGGTTTGTACCAAGCGATTCAAACGTCAGACCTGATGATACTCTTGCTGATGTATTAAGGATCAAGGAACAGAAGAGTCACTCGACTTTTGCGGTCACTGACGACGGAAGCATGAATGGAAAACTGTTAGGCATCGTCACCTCAAGAGATTACAGGATCTCAAGGACCCCACTCAATACGAAAGTTTCAGAATTCATGACCCCG
>JAFRJV010000088.1 GCA_017432075.1 Mogibacterium sp.
GCAGCGTCTTCAGTGATCTTGTTGCCCTGATCATCATATCCGAGTTCATCGATGGTCTTGATATTACCGAGCATCTGTGCAGCGTCATACCATGCATCGTCTACGCCGTCCTTTTTCTGCTGAGCGATCACTTCGTTGACCTGCTCACCGAGTTCAGTATTGTCCTTGTTTACAAGAACTACATTGTTTTTATATTTCTCATCGATCTCGAACTGGAATCCGCTTGCAACGAGCTTGCCGTCATTTGCAGAGATGAACGATTCTCCGTTACCCTGAGCAACAGCAAGTGCGTCGATCTTGCCTGTCAGAAGAGCTGTGCAAAGGTCATTGAGGTCTGTCATAAGAACGCATTCAGCATCCGGAAGCTGTTCCTTTACGAGAAGTTCCTGAAGGGATCCGCCCTGAGCACCTACCTTGAGGCCTGCATAGTTTTCAGCTGCAGTCAGCTTGCCGTCGTTTTCTGCAGTAGTGATTACGACCTGCTCTGTCTCATTTTCACCTGCTTCATACCAGTCTGAGATGAAGTAGTTCTCAGCACGCTCAGCAGTCCAGCTGAATCCGGAGATTCCGAGATCTGCGTTGCCGGTCTGTACTGCAGTCATTACCGCATCGAATGACATCGGCTTGATCACGAGCTTCTTACCCAGGTGATTTGCGATGTATTTTGCAAGCAGAACGTCATATCCTACGTACTGGTCATCTCCGCTTCTCGAGAGATCTACGAACTCCATCGGAGCAAAGTCCGGAGACATGGCTACAACGATCTCTTCGTCTGTATCCGCAGCTTCACCGTTGAGACCTTCGAGGATCTTATCGTATGCTGCTGCTGCCGGATCTGCGCTGCTCTCTGCAGTTTCTGCGCTCTCAGCAGGTTCTTCGCTTCCGCCGCCTCCGCATGCGCTGAGTGCAAATGTGAATATCATTGCAAGTGCAAGTAACAGTACAAGTGATTTCTTTTTCATGATTTGTTCTCCTTTTTACAAGTATTTGGTTTCTACGCGTATGACTATACTATTCCTTGTATATTTATTCAACCTTTATTCTGAATATTTTTCGTATTTTTTGCATTTTTATGCAAACACTTGAAAACAAAAGCGGGCAGATGCCCGCTTTCGATGACTCTTCTCTATCCTATTTAACTAATACAGCTTTACAGCATCTCGATGAACGCTGCGATACGTGTATTCAGCTGTGCAACATCAGCTGTAGAGTAGTCTGTCTCTACCATGAAGTAAGGCACTTTCTTCTCCTCCGTGCAGAACTTCTCTATCGATTTATGCTCTACATTATATGTATGGCAGGCCTGAAGTGTCATCTCGAGAACTCCGTCTGCCTTGTACTCATCTATCGTTCTTCCGAGCAGATCATATCTGTTAGGGTTTGGTGTCATTACCGAACATCCGATCTGCAGGTATCTGTATGCAACTGCTTCCCAGATATCCTCTGCATCTTCGTCAACAAGTCTGTCGTACTGCTTTGCGCCAACGCAGTTCTCCATTGCAACTACGACACCGCCGTTGTCTTCGATAGCTTTGATGACCTTCTCAGTTACTCCGCCGATCGGACATCCCGTAAGTACGATGCGAGGCCTCTTGTCGAGTTTCTTGCCTTCTGCAAATTCTTTCTCGATCTTTGCCTTGACATCTGCCATTTCACCCGGAATCACGGAATGGTCGAATTTGAATCCGCTTCCGTAAAGGACATGGAACATATCGAGTCCGGAAACAGGGCACGGATCGTTCTTCATCGTATCGATCAGCTGCTTCTTTGCAACTCTGATTTCATTTTCAAGCCTGACAGCTTTACGCATATCATCATCAGTGATCGTGACGCCGAATTTTTCTTCAATATATGCCTTAAGTCTCAGGAGTTCTGCCTTATACAGCTCAAGGCCCTTGTCGCTCTGCGAATTCGGAAGATCCATTACGAATACATCCTTAAAGTCGCTCATAAGCTCGTACATCTTCTTCTTTCCGTCGCAGGTATTCTCACCGATTACGATATCACTGAAATAGAAGAACGGGCACTTGTCGGCTTTTGCAAATCCATAGCTGGACTTGATCAGCGGGCAGAGGTTTGCAGGAAGATCTTTCTCTGCAACAGGGATCGTCTCGCCCGATGTTGAGCAGAGGCCTACCGTAGCACAGCCTGCAGCTATAGCAAGTTCCTGTGGAAAATACGTGCAGTATGATCCGATTACAGGTATGCCCTGATCCTTTACCTTTTTAACATTTATAAATGCGTTTCTTCTTGCCTCTGCGAATTCTTCAAATACAGCTGGCAGTTCTTTGATTATTTCCATTAATCGATCCTCTTTCACTACTTAGTTCCGGTTTAAACGGCTACAGTATGCAGCCCCCTGCCTTTTATATTCTTACATTTTTGCATCAGAAACAATAGAAGCGGTTATAGATAAAATCTATATGAGCATATAATTATTCTCTATATGTGAATATGTTTTTTATTAAGTACAGCTTAATGGGTATGTAACGAATATTAACTTTACTTAAGTTCCGTATCAGATACAATGTAGTTGAAAAGAGAAGAGTTTTCTTCACAGCCAAGGGTTTTCAGGGAGGTGCCGCCATGATGAACGCAATCGTAGTTATGTCCTTTATCGGAGTATTTGTCGGAAAGTGCTACTATTATTCAAAGTACAGCCACAAGAGATAATCTTTTTTAAACTAATCAGCAAAAGAGACGGTATTGATTTATCAATACCGTCTCTTTGTTTATTATGTATTATTTATTCTTTAGTGTGATCTTTTCATACCATGGGACAAAGTATGAAAGGATCGCGAAGCATGCAAGAAGGAAAAGATACCAGTTGTTTGGTATCACATCCATAGGACTTACCCTTCCCTCTGACAGTGAAGCAACAAGCAGGAACTGCGCTCCATAAGGGATAAGGCCCTGCATTATACATGTGAAAATATCCAGAATGGAAGCTGTCTTTCGGGGATCAACATCGTATTTCTCACTGATCTCTTTTGCCATAGGGCCGTCGACAATGATGGCAACGGTATTGTTGGCTGTAGCCAGATCAGTCAGGGACGCAAGTACGGAAAGTCCGATCTGTGCAGACTTTTTGCCCCTGATAGGTTTCGAAAGCTTTTCTATAAGCCAGTCAAGTCCTCCGTAGTGTTTGGCCATCTCGGCTATGCCGCCGCAGAACATTGAAAGCAGAAACACTTCGATCATCCCCTGAAAGCCTGCCCAAATCTCCCCTGCAAAAGACATAAGGGTCAGGTCACCATATGCCATGCCTATTATTCCTGCCGCAAAGATACCAATAGTAAGCACCAGGAATACGTTCACGCCTATGATCGCAAGCGCAAGTACCAGAATGTACGGGATCACTTTAACTATATCGTATCCGGATGCCTCGATGGCTTCCGCAGTCTCCGGACGTCCGAAAAGAATGAGAAGTACAAAAGCAACGATTGCAGCAGGGAATGCTATCCAGAAATTCGTGCGGAACTTGTCCTTGAGTTCGACATTCTGGGTCCTTGTAGCAGCGATCGTGGTATCGGATATCATTGACAGGTTGTCGCCGAACATAGCTCCTGACATGCAGGCTGCCATCACAAGAGGCATATTGAGACCTGCCTTATCCACCATTCCCAGCGCGATAGGAACAAGTGCCCCGATAGTTCCCATTGAGGTGCCTGTAGCTGTTCCGAGGAACGCTGCAATGACAAATATACCCGCAGTGATAAGCGGCGCAGGTATAACAGAAACACCGAGACTGACAGTAGCATCGACCCCGCCCATTGCCTTTGCAACGGCAGAAAAGGCTCCGGCCAGCAGGAAGATCATGAGCATGTTCATTACATCCTCGCTTGCTGCTCCTTTAGCAAAGATCCGGAAATTCCCATTGATGCCCGTCCTGTAGTTCAGGGCAAACGCGGTCAGTACCGCAATGAACATCGCCACTACTGCAGGGAACTGGTAGAACGCCATCTCAACGCCTCTGGACTGAAGAACAATACCTGCACCGAGGTATATAACTATAAATACCAGAAACGGGATCAGTGCCAGTCCGCTGCTTTTCTTTTCTTTTGCCATTTGTATTTTTTTCTCCTTGTTATTTTATATGCCCCATTCTTCAGGAATTCCTGACTATCATATGTGCAGGAACAGTCCCGCCATAATGAAATACGTACAAAGTGAGATCATATCGGTAATCGATGCCATCATAGGTCCCGCCATCAGCGCAGGGTCGATGCCTATGCGCTTGGCAATCATAGGGAGCATCGAACCTATAAGCTTCGCTATGATGACAATGAGTATCATTGACACGCATACCGTTATCGCCACCAGAGGCGGGTTGTGGTCGAGATACACTATCCTGAAGTAGTTGAGAATACTCAGGCAGATACCGACTATGACGCCGACTCTGATCTCCTTCCACATGACTTTAATGAAATCCCCAAGTTCAAGTTCACCGGTCGCCATACCACGGATGACCAGCGTGGATGACTGGGATCCGGAGTTACCGCCTGTACCCATCAGCATAGGCATGTAGATTACCAGAGCTATGACAGCCGACATCGCATCCTCAAATCTTGCAAGGATACCTCCCGTCACAAAGTATGAGCACATGAGCAGAAACAGCCACGGCAGCCTCGCTTTGACGTGCTGCCAGACGGACCGGTCGAGGTACTCCCTGTCCGATGTGTCGATGACACCGCCCATACGCTCGATATCCTCGGTCGTCTCTTCTTCGATGACTTCGAGGATGTCGTCTACGGTAACGATACCGACTAATCTGAATTCATTGTCTACTACCGGAATGGCCAGATAACCGTATCTGGTGAACAGTTCGGATACTTCCTCCTGGTCATCATCTACATGAGCGACAACCGGGTCGTCATGCATGAGGTCGGCCACTTTCATGGTATCAGGAGATATTACCAGAGACTTGAGCGATACTACGCCGATAAGTTTACGGCCGCTGTCGACAACATAACACGTATAAATTGTCTCTGAATCAAGACCTACATCCTTGATGTGATCGAGTGCCTGCCTTACCGTATCATCCTTTTTCAGATTGATGTACTCCGGCGTCATCAGGGCGCCGGCGCTGTCTTCCTTGTACTTCAGGAAAGTGTTGATCAGGCGGCGCTCGCTCTTCGGCGTCTTATCAAGTATCTTGTCTACGATATTTGACGGGAGCTCTTCAAGTACGTCGATCATATCGTCGAAGTCGAGCTCATCAAGTATGTATCTGATCTCGGGATCGGTTATGATGTTGATGATATCCACCTGATCTTCTACACTCAGCTCGGCAAATACATCAACGCTGATATCTTTCGGAAGCGCTCTAAAGAGGACGACCATTGTTTTGAGGTCGAATTCCCTCCTGATGTCCACCAGCATTTCAGCTATCTCGACTTCATTATGTTTCAGGAGTTCGTCTCGGGCATGGAAATACTTCTTAGTCTCGAGGAGTTCGATTATTTTGTAAAAGGAATCCTCATATGCCTGGTCCATGTCTGGAACCATGTTTATATTCTCCATTGGTCCGTCCTCCTTTCCGGGTCTCTCTTTTTACTTCAGCATGTTTATTATGTCCTCTTCGGTTATTATCTCCACTCCGAGTTCACGTGCAGTCCTGTTTTTGGATGAACCTGAATTCGGATCATTGGTGATAAGGTAGTCCGTCTTAGAGGATACCGAGCCGGCGACCTTGCCGCCTTCGGCTTCTATCTCCGCCTTGAGATCCTTGCGGTTCGCGTAATGCTCAAGACTTCCGGTTATGACGAAAGTCTTTCCCTCAAGACTCGTTCCCGCTGCCTCATAGCTCTCATCTATGGTAAGCAGACTAAGAAGATCTGCTATCTCCGCCTTGTTTGCCTCATCAGCAAAGAAACGCACATAATCGCCGGCCATCACGGGACCGACCTTGTCAATGCATTGAAGAGCTTCTTCATCAAGGCTTTCTATCTCGCTCCACCTGTTACGGCATGAGCGTGATATAAGACCGGATGTTGCGACACCGATGCCCGGGACTCCAAGGCCGTAAAGCAGCCTTGCCGGTGTGGTGTGTGAGGCCTTCTTAGCTGACTCTATCAGATTCTCATACGACTTGACCCCAAAGCCCTCCATGTTAATAATAGCACTTTTATGCGCTTCAAGCCTGAACAAATCTCCGAAATCACTCAAAGCACCGATTCCGATCAGTTTGAGCAGTCCCGACTCTGACAGGCCTTCGATGTTCATCGCATCTCTTGATACGAAATGCTCGAATTTTTTGACATGCTTCGCCAGACAGTCCGGATTGGTACAGATCAGTGTTTTGGTGCCTTCTTCATCTCTGATCTGCGTGCGTCCTCCGCATACCGGGCATGTCTCCGGTACCTCTATATTGCCGCTCCTTGTAAGGTTTCCGGCAAGCTGCGGGATTATCATATTAGCCTTGTACACCTGAATGGTATCGCCGATCCCGAGCTCAAGATCTTCCATGATATTGAGATTGTGCACCGATGCACGCGACACTGTGGTGCCCTCGAGCTGCACGGGATCAAATATGGCCACCGGATTGAGCAGTCCCGTACGCGACGGGCTCCACTCTATCTCGCGGAGCACAGTCTCCGCCTGCTGATCACGCCACTTGAACGCTATCGAGTCCTTCGGATACTTCGCCGTTTCACCAAGAGTCGATGCGTAATCTGCATCTTCAAGTGTCAGCACAAGGCCGTCGGACGGTATATCAAAAGTCTTTATAGCCGCTTCATACTTATCTATGGCATCGAGCAGGTTGTTCTTATCGACCATGATATAGTCAACGATTTCAAAGCCCTGCGCCTTCATCCATTCCATCTTCTCTCTCCGGCTGGATGTCTCGAAACCTTCGGAAAGAGTCAGACTGAAAGCGTAGAAGTTTACGCTTCTTTCTGCAGTCACTTTCGGATCGAGCTGACGGATGCTTCCGCTGCATAGATTCCTCGGATTTTTATACTTCGCATCAGTATCCTCGATAGTCTCGTTGATCTTTTCGAAATCCGAGTATCTTATAACAGCTTCTCCGCGCACGATCACCCTGCCCTTATGAGGTATGCTCTTCGGAACGTTGCGGCATGCAAGCACATTTGCGGTAATAAGCTCACCTTCTACACCGTTTCCTCTTGTAACGCCCTGAACGAGCCTGCCGTTCTCATATGTTATACCGACAGTAAGCCCATCAAGCTTCCACGACAGCAGTCCCTCTTTGTCACCAAGCCAGGCCATAAGCTCGTCCCTGTCTTTGGTCTTGTTGAGCGAGAGCATCTTTATCTCATGAACGATCTTAGGCAGACCTGCCGCAGTCTCAAAGCCTACATTGATCGACGGACTGTCATCCCTGATGTAGCCTGTCTCATCTTCAAGTGCGAGAAGCTCATCATACATCTCGTCGTACTCGTAGTTCGTAATGATCTCAACGCCCTGAGTATAGTAGGCATGAGAAGCTTCATTCAGTTTTTCGACCAGCTCGTCTATTCTTTTCCTCTGATCCATTTCCTTTACCTATATGATTATGATCCTCTTGTCTACACGTCCGCCCATGCCCTTATGCTCCTGCAGGTACTCCTTCAGTACTCCGAAAGCATCTTCGCTTATCGTCCTGAGCCCGCCGGCTTTTGCCAGCTCATCGTTGGTCTGTCCAAAAACGTCTTCGGAATTAATATAATAGAATTCCTGTATTCCGACGTCGAACAGCTGATCATTGGCGACAGGCTGTCCTTTAAATGAAAGCTCGAGCTCGCCTGTGCTCTTTGTATATTCAATGTGAAGCGCGCGGGATGTGTGGAAAAAAGCATCCTCCCAGTCGTCGAGCACTTCGTCTCTAAGCATATGGCTTATCATATTCCTAAGCTGTTTTCCGCTGACCTTTACTTTGTATATTTTGCCATCATACGGATAAGCTTCCCTGAGATCCTGCAGCGTTACGGTCATGTCCATTTTGTAGCATCTGATGCTTGGACTTGCTATCATCATCACATCCACATCGAGAGCATCGGTAAACGCATCGACAAAGACCTGCCCTAATTCCGTTGTATTGCCTCTTCCGTAATTGTCCAGATCCCTCTTGAATCTTGTAATGACAGTACCGTATCTCTCGTCAATATCCATCTGATAGGAATTGACCATGGCTTTTACATATTTGTCCTGAGGGCAGTGCTCCTCATCCACCGGAACAAGACTGTAGCTCCAGTCTGAGATCTCTTTAAGGTCCGTATCGATGGAAAGGCGGAGATCGCCGATATGCGTGTTTCCTGTCCCGGCCTGAAGTATAAGTATGTCATTTACGATTCCGGGCTTTTCGAGAAGTGTATGTGAATGAGCTCCGATTATGATCTTAACGCCCAGTGAAGGGTCAAGCCGTTTAGCCAGCTCAATGTCTTCTTCGTATCCGATATGCGTCATCAGCACCGTTAAATCCGGATCACCGTGTTTTTCTCTTACGTATTCTACGACCCTTCTCACTTCATCAACAGGATCAAGAACCGTAACGTATGTACCCAGGAGACCTTCGGCATTTGTCTGATTCGCTATGTCCTCTGTGATCAGCCCTATGAAAAGCACATTGAGGCCGCCTACGCTGATTCTGTTGTATGGCTTGAAGAGCGTCCTTTCGTTTTTTCTTATCCGGAAGTTCGCATTGAGGATGGGAAAATCTGCATAACGCGCAGCGAACATCATGTGCGAAATTCCGTAATCCAGCTCATGGTTCCCGATAGCCATCACATCGATATCTATGAGATTAAGCATGTCCAATGTAGACATGCCCTGAAAATCGCTGTCGAGCAGAGATCCCTGGAACACGTCCCCTGCTATGCAGAATACCGTGTCAGGGTTTTCAGTCTTCCTCTTTTTTACATATCCTGCCAGCTGAGTCAGGCTATGGCAGAGTTTCCCGTTTTCATCAGTTTCTCCTGCAAATTTCCCATGTATATCATTGGTATGCAGGATAGTAATATCCTTTAAATTCTTACTCATCAGTTAACTTTTTCCATCTTGACGTATCCTTTGCCGAGCTTCTTCTGTCCGAAGTCGTCGAATATTACCGTCATAGTCTTATCATCCTGTTCGATCACCATTCCTTCGCCGAACTTTGGATGTCTTACGATATCTCCGTTGGAGAATTCCTGATGTATCTTTGCCTTGTTCGCGGTCTGTCTTCTGGCCGCGGTGAGGCTGTCAAATGGTTTTGAGGCAGGTTCCCCCGCATATCCATCTGCAGAGCCGTAAGGACGTCCTCCGAAGAAATAGTCCCCGAGGTACGAACCCTCTCCTCTTAATCCGGTGCCGGTCCTGACCTTATCATTAACAAGAGTGTCACCATCCATGCACTCTTTGTCCATTTCATTAAGGAACTGTGACTCCACCTGGAAGTCTGTACGTCCGTATACCGTGCGCACCTGTGCTCCTGTAAGATAAAGCTTCTTCATGGCACGCGTGACCCCCACATAGCAGAGTCTGCGCTCTTCCTCCATGCCATGGTCGCCGTCAAATGCTCCGAGACCCGGGAACATCCCGTTCTCCATGCCCGGCATGAATACGACCGGAAATTCGAGCCCCTTGGCTGAGTGCAGAGTCATGAGTACCACTGCGTCCTCATCTTCATCATGGTTGTCTATATCCGCCATGAGCGTGATCTGTTCCAGAAAAGCTGACAGTTCTGACTGTTCGTCAGCATCGATATCATTTCCCATGAGAGCAAGCCTGTCTGCTCTTATCTCATCACGCAAAGCCTGCGTGCTTCCGTCAGCGAGCCCTTTCTCGAACTCCGTTATTACGGACTTGAATTCCATGATATTTTCGATACGGCTCTCAGCTTCGACTGTACCCGCATCTTCAAGAGCCTTAAGATAGCCGGAACGGTTCAGCACGTTGTCATATAAGTCGCTGAGAGTGAGGTTCTCCTGTTCCTGCCTTATATCCGACAGCATTGCCGTGAAATCCGTTACAGAAGCCCTCAGCTTTGGTCCGAATGTCGCAAGAAGCTCCTTTTCACAGAGTGCCTCATACATGGTCATTCCGTAAGCCCTGGCATACTCCTCGATCCCGCTCAGCGTCTTACCTCCTATGCCGCGCTTCGGTTCGTTGATCACCCTCATCATCGAGACATTGTCTCCCGGATTCTCGATCAGCCGGAGATAAGCCATAACGTCCTTTATCTCCTTGCGGTCATAGTATCTGAGTCCGGCCAGTACCCTGTAAGGTATACCGCGGAAGCTGAACTTCTCCTCGAAGCTTCTGGACTGTGCATTCTTCCGGTAAAGGATCGCGAAATCCTTATAACTGTAGCCTTCGGTTTCCCTGAGCCTTTCGATCTCGGAACCTATCCACCATGCTTCCTGCTTTTCGTCCTCGAGCCTCTTATATGTGATCTTTTCGCCATCGGATCTGTCAGTCCAGAGAGCCTTTGCCTTTCTCTCCTTGTTGTTTTTTATGACTGAATTAGCAAGTTTCAGAATGTTGCCGTCAGACCTGTAATTCTGCTCGAGCCTGATGGTGAGCACATCGCTGAAGTCGTTCTCGAAATCCAGGATATTGCGGATATCAGCACCGCGCCACTGATAGATGCACTGGTCGTCATCTCCGACGACACAAAGGTTTCCATGGGCCGAAGCCAGCATCTTTATAAGCTTATACTGCAGGTAGTTCGTATCCTGATACTCATCCACCATTATGTATCTGAAGCGGTTCGAGTAGTACGCGAGTATGTCCGGATTCTGCTCAAGGAGCTTCACGCCGTTCCACAGAAGATCATCGAAATCCATCGCGTTGGCATTCATCAGTTCCTGCTGATAGCGCCTGTACACTTCGTAGATGTTCTTTTCGTAAAGAAGCCCCCTTGCGGATGCCAGGAACTCCTCCGGGCCTTCCTCCCGTTCCTTGCACTTGCTTATGACTGAGATGATCGAAGAAGGCGATGTCAGCTTGTCATCTACATTGAGCTCCTTGCATATCCTCTTTATAAGAGTCTTCTTGTCAGTCTCATCATATACGGTAAATCCCGATTTGTATCCCAGCCTTTCAGGTGAATACCTGAGCATGCGAAGACACATGGCATGGAAGGTCATTATCCACATGCCATAGACCTCTCCGACCAGCTCTTCAACACGGTTTCTCATCTCCCCGGCAGCCTTATTTGTAAAGGTTACAGCCAGAATGCTGTGAGGGTCGATCCCCTGTTCTATCATGTAAGCCATACGGTGCGTCATGGTCGCAGTCTTGCCTGAACCCGCCCCTGCGAGTATCAGAACCGGACCATCAAGCTGCCTTACGGCCTTATTCTGTTCACTGTTTAATGTATTGCGCATAGATATGTTATTATACCATTTTTGACGGGAAGAATCATAAAAGAGACAGGCAAATACCGTGCCGGCCGCCCGTCCGTTTTTGACATTTTACTCCCTCGTTTATTGTTGACTTTTCATGCGGTAGTGTTAAAATTTAGTCATAGGGCTTATTATGCCCATGCCAACTTTTTAAGTGTTTTATAAGGAGAGTGATACCCATGGCAAATTATGTAGAAAGAGTCATCGAGCAGTGCAAGAAGAACA
Source organism: Mogibacterium sp. (assembly GCA_017432075.1). Taxonomy (GTDB): domain Bacteria; phylum Bacillota; class Clostridia; order Peptostreptococcales; family Anaerovoracaceae; genus Crickella. Next base: position 11,556 of record JAFRJV010000088.1, read on the forward strand.
ATCCTGGCGAAGTAGAATTCCACCAGACTGTAGAAGAAGTACTGACTTCCCTGGCTCCTGTAATGGATGCTAACCCAAAGTATGAAGAAGCTGCACTTCTTGAAAGACTCGTTGAGCCTGAAAGAGGAGTTACTTTCAGAGTAGTATGGGTTGACGACAATGGCAAAGTTCAGGTTAACAAGGGCTACAGATATCAGTTCAACAGCGCAATCGGACCTTACAAGGGCGGCCTGAGATTTGCTCCAAACGTATATCCTGGAATCATCAAGTTCCTCGGATTCGAGCAGATTTTCAAGAACTCCCTGACAGGACTCCCAATCGGCGGCGGCAAGGGCGGCTCCGACTTCGATCCTAACGGAAAGAGCGATGCTGAAGTTATGAGATTCTGCCAGGCTTTCATGACAGAACTCTACAGACACATCGGAGCTAACACAGACGTTCCTGCTGGTGACCTCGGTGTTGGTGCAAGAGAGATCGGATATCTCTTCGGACAGTACAAGAGAATCGTTGACAAATATGAAGGCGTTCTCACAGGTAAGGGAATCCCTTACGGCGGACTCCTCGGAAGAGCAGAAGCTACCGGATTCGGTATCGTATGGTATGCTGAGGAAATGCTGAAAGCTAACGGCGAAGACTTCAAGGGCAAGAATGTTGCTATCTCCGGTTTCGGTAACGTTGCTTGGGGTACAGCATGGAAGCTCTGGGAGCTCGGTGCTAAGTGCGTAACAATCTCCGGACCAGACGGATATATCTATGATCCAGACGGAATCACAACTCAGGAGAAGGTTGACTACCTCCTCGAGCTCAGAGGATCCGGAAAGAACATCTGCGCTCCATACGCAGAGAAGTTCCCTAACGCTAAGTTCTTCGCTGGAAAGAAGCCTTGGGGCGTATTCCAGGATACAGGCTGCAAGATCGATATGTTCATCCCATGCGCTATGCAGAATGACGTTCACATGGAGCATGCTAAGCAGATCGTTGAGGGCGGCTGCAAGTTCTACTGCGAAGGCGCTAACATGCCTACAACCAATGATGCTCTGAAGTATCTCATGGACAACATGATCGCTGTTGGTCCTGCTAAGGCAGCTAACGCAGGCGGCGTTGCTTGCTCCTGCATCGAGATGGGCCAGAACGCAGGTCACACTGCATTCCAGCACCAGGCTGTTTATGATCAGCTCCACCAGATCATGAAGAACATCTACAGCGCTTGCGCTAAGGCTGGCGA
>JAFRJV010000089.1 GCA_017432075.1 Mogibacterium sp.
GGTATTTTTTCCTCCACATGAAAAAACATAGGCAAACAAGGGCCTAAGTTGGTGAGATAAGAGAGATAAATTGGAAAACTATATACTGACTTACTACCAGCAGATAAGGGATGGCCGGGTAAACGTCGGCAAATGGATCCGTCTGCTGTATGAGTACATAATCAAAGGACTCGAGAGCGGGTCCTTTTTCTATGACGCAAAGAAGGCGCAGCGCAAAATCAGGTTCTACGAGAGCCACGTGCACCATACCAAAGGGAAATGGGCTCCGAAGAAGGTAACGCTCGAGCTGTGGCAGAAGGCGGCGCTCTCGGTCATATTCGGTATCGTCGACAAGGACGGCAACCGGCAATTCCGCGAGGTCGTAATGGTACAGGGCCGTAAGAACGGCAAAACAATGTTTGCTGGCGGTCTGATCGAGTGCATGGTATACGACGATGACGAGTACGGCGCTGACGTGTATTGCGTGGCGCCGAAGGTCGACCAGGCAGACCTTGTGTATGAGGCATACTGGCAGTCAGTTCTATTAGATAAAGAGCTCAAAGCGATAACGAGACCGCGCAAGGGTGACAAGTACGTTGAGAGTACCAATTCGTCAATACAAAAAGTGCCGTTCGCTGCAAAGCGGTCAGATGGTTATAACCCTCATTTAGTTGTATGTGACGAGATAGCCGCATGGGAAGGCGATAAGGGCCTTAAGCAATATGAGGTAATGGCGTCGGCGCTGGGATCTCGTGAACAGCCGATGATATTCAGCATATCGACGGCTGGGTATCTGAACGACGGCATATATGACGAGCTCGTTAAGCGCGGCACGCGTGTACTGCTCGGCGACAGTAAAGAAACAAGGCTCCTGCCGTTCCTGTACATGATAGACGATATCAACAAATGGAACGATATCAACGAGCTGCAGAAGGCCAACCCGAACCTGGGCGTATCGGTGTCGGTCGACTTCATGCTTGAAGAGATCGCTAAGGCTGAGGGCTCGCTATCAAAAAAAGGCGAGTTTCTATGTAAGTATTGCAACATAAAGCAAAACAGCTCGCTTGCGTGGCTTCCTGCTCAATGCGTTCAGAACGTCACCGGCAAGGCTCTCAAGATAGACGACTTCAAGGGTTGTTATTGCGTGGGCGGTATCGACTTGTCACAGACGACTGACCTGACGGCTGCCGAGGTTGTTATCGAGAAGGGCGGGATCCTGTACGTGTTCGCAAAGTTCTTCATGCCGGCCGGCAATTTAGAACGTGCGACAGAACGCGACGGGGTTCCGTATGAGATATATCGGCAGCGCGGCTTCCTGCAGCTGTCCGGTGAGAGTTATGTCGATTATAACGACGTGTATGCGTGGTTCAAGGAGCTCGTCGAGAAATACGAGATCCTACCGCTCAAAGTCGGTTATGACCGATACAGCTCTCAGTATTTAGTAAACGATATGAAAGCTTACGGCTTCCATATGGACGATGTTTATCAGGGTGATAACCTGTGGCCGGTCATTCAGGAGGCCGAGGGCATAATCAAAGATAAAAAAATATACATAGGTGATAACGACTTGCTTAAGGCGCATCTCCTGAACTCAGCCGTAAAGGTATCGGCTGAGCGAGGGCGAGGGCGCCTTATTAAGATCAATCCGACGTCACGTATCGACGGGGTTGCAGCGCTACTAGATGCGCTGACGGTCCGGCAGAAGTGGTACTCGGAGATCGGCAGCCAGTTAAAGAATGGAGTTAAGTAATGGGCCTACTCGACAAGATCTTCCATCCGGCGGAAGCAAAAAAGTCTGAAGAGGCGCTTGAGAAAGCTCGGGCGTTTTTTCAGACGCTTACCGCCTACGCGCCGGTATTTACGAACTGGGGCGGAGCGATTTATGAGAGTGAGATAGTGAGGGCGGCGATCGACGCGAGGGCGCGTCACATATCGAAGTTAAGAGTTGAGACCATAGGGACGGCTAACCCGTCGTTACAGGCGAAGCTGGCGCTCGGGCCGAATCAGTGGCAAACGTGGTCGCAGTTCCTATACCGGACGAGCACGATCCTTGACGTAAACAATACGGCATTCATCGTACCGGTGTTTGATAATCGGATGATCATAACGGGCGTGTATTCGGTGCTGCCGTCAATGTGTACGCTGGTCGAGTACAACGGCGAGATATGGCTTCGGTATCAATTCAGTCAGGGCCAGTACGCGGCGGTAGAGCTCAGGAAATGCGCCATACTTACGAAACACCAGTACAGGCGTGACTTTTTTGGTGATACTAATTACCCGCTCACTGAGACGATGCAGCTTATCCACATACAAAATCAGGGCATCGAGGAGGGCGTAAAGAACGCGGCGACATTCCGCTTTATGGCAACGCTCAATAACTTCTCGAGCGCCGAGGACCTTGCAAAAGAGAGAGAACGCTTTACCGAGTCGAACTTATCAACAGAGTCAAAGTCAGGCGGGTTCCTGCTGTTCCCGAATACCTACAAAGATATCAAACAGATCGACGTCAAGCCGTATGCGGTCGACGCTGATCAGATGAAACAGATCCGGGAGAACGTGTACAACTACTTCGGTGTTAACGAGGCTGTACTGCAGAACAGCGCAAAAGCCGAAGAGCTGGAGGCGTTCTTTGACGGCGCTATAGAGCCGTTCGCGATCCAGTTAAGTGAAGCAATGACAAAGATGCTTTTTAGTGAGCGCGAGCGTGCTCAGGGCTCTTATCTGATAGCAAACGCGAACAGGCTCCAGTATATGAGCACGACACAGAAGGTACAGATGGCAAAAGAACTCGGCGACAGGGGAGCGATCCTTATCGACGAGATCCGCGAGCTGTTCAATTACGCGCCGCTTCCTGACGGTGCCGGACAGGTCGCACCAATAAGAGGCGAGTACAAGGCCACGGATGAACTAACGGAGGGCGAAAATGAGTAAAGAGAAACGAGAATACAGGGCAATGACCCTTGACGCATCAGAAGAGGAGAAGCGAGTAACGGGTTACGCGAGCACATTCAACGAGCCATATACATTATGGACAGATAAAATCTTCGGAGCAACGATCACATATCGGGAGCAGGTTGACCCGAAGGCGTTCAACGATGCGGATATGGACGACGTCATCATGCAGTACGACCATGAGGGGCGTGTGTTCGCAAGGAAAAGCAATGGAACCCTTGACGTCAACCCTGACGATAAAGGGCTTCATATAAGCGCAGATCTCGGCGGTACAGAGCTCGGACGCGGGCTGTACGAAGAGATCCGCGGAGGCTACACAACCAAAATGTCCTACGGCTTTACAGTTGACGAGGACAAAGAGGAGCGCACTGAGGACGGCGACGGCAATGTTGACATCCTGAGAACGATCCTTAAGGTAGCCAAAGTGTACGACGTATCTGCAGTATCATTACCGGCCAATGAAGGCACATCAATAAGTGCCGAGATACGGAGCAGAATCGACGGAGCGATCGAGGACGTGCGAGCGGAGAGACTCGCAGCCGAAGAGCTGAACCTACAGAGACGCCGCGCTGAAGTTAGAGCAAAAGCGCTGTTAGGAGGTAACAAATGACACGCGAAGAAATCAACGAGCTCGACATCGAGGCTCTTGAGAAGAGAGCATCGGAGATAGCCACAGAAACAGCGGATGCCGATAAGGAAAAGCTCGAAGAGCTGAACGCTGAGCTTGACGCTATCACCGAGAGGCGCGAAGCGCTGAACCTCGAGATCGAGACAAGGAAGAAGGCGGCGGATGCCGTCGCAAATGGAGCCGGTAAGCCGGTAGAAACAAGAGAGGAGTCACATACAATGACTAACAAAGAAGTAAGAGCAAGCCAGGAATATATCGAGGCATATGCAAAGTATATCAAGACAGGCAAAGCTGACGAATGCAGAGCGCTCCTGACTGAGAACGTAGAGGACGGCGTTGTACCTGTTCCGGATATGGTCGAGAACAGAGTGCGCCAGGCATGGGAGAACGATACTATTTTTAACAGGATCGTCAAGACCTACGTTGCCGGGAATCTCAGAGTCGGCTTTGAGCTTTCAGCCACGGGCGCTGTAGTACATACTGAGGGCGCTGACGCACCGGAAGAAGAGACACTCACACTCGGGGTCGTAACAATGGTGCCGGCCATGATCAAGAAATGGATCACAGTCAGCGATGAAGTGCTGGCTCTCGGAGCAGCTGACTTCCTGGCTTATATTTATGATGAGCTCACATATCAGATCATCAGAAAAGCAGCTGATATCGTTATCGAAAAGATCCTTGCTGCGCCAACTACATCAAACGCGACAAAGATCGGTGTACCTGAAATCGCAAATGACGCCGACTCAACAGCCGTAATCAACGCAACCGGACAGCTCGGAAGCGGGGCGAGAGACCTCGTTGCTATTATGAGCAGGGGCACGGCTGCGGCTATTAAGGCTGGTGCTATCGCTAACAATTACCCGGTTGACCCGTTCGACGGAGCCGAAGTGCTTTATACGGAAGCGCTCGACGACTATGCCGAGACTGAGGACGGCGACACTTACATGATCGTCGGAGATCTTTCGGCTGTACAGGCTAACCTTCCTGAAGGCGACGCTATTACGTTCAAGTTCGATGATCTTTCACTTGCTGAGAGGGATCTCGTCAAGATCGTCGGCAGACTTTACGCTGCTATCGAGGTCGTAGGGCCTAAGATGCTCGTCAAGGTTGTAAAGGGCGCAGTTGAGTCCGAGTAATTAGTTATTGTCTGAGGCGGCTCGTAAGAGCCGTCTCTTTTATGAGGTAGTAGAAATGCTGATCGACAAGGTACAAATGGCGCTGCGGATAAAAACGACAGCATACGACGAAGAGCTGACGGATCTGATCGAAGCGGCGAAGCTCGATCTCGGGATCGCGGGCATTACAATACCATCCGACATTGACGAGCTCGTAACGAGAGCGATAATCACGTATTGCAAAATGAACTTCGGGCTTCCTGAAGATGCGGACAGGCTTAAGCGGAGCTATGACGAGCAGAAAGCTCAGCTCTCAAACGCGACGGGCTATACAAGGTGGCCAGGCGATGCGGAGGAGTCTGAGTAATGTATGACGATGTAGCGAAGCTGGTCGACTATGTTACGACCGGCTCTGACAGATACGGGAACCGTATCACAACTAAGGAAGAGACCGAAGTATACGTACAGCCTCGTGGCGTTTACTCGTCAGAGTTCTACAATGCGAGCCAGCTCGGACATAAGCCGTCCGTAACATTCATCATGGCGAACAGAGAGGACTATGACGAGCAGCCTATTATCGAGTATCACGGTCAGGAGTACAGCATTATACGTGTTGACTGGGACGCTCAGCGCGATGAAATTCAACTCGTATGCGAAAAGCGGGTGAAGGCATGACCAAAAGCGTAACGGTGCAGATGACGGAGATCCTTGACGAGTACAGCGAAGAAGTCCAGGACGTGACCAACGCCGCAATCAAAAAAGTTGCGAAGGAATGTGTGCGCCAGCTAAAAAACATGTCACCGAAACGACCGGGCGGCGGTAGCTATGCTCGCGGTTGGACGGCAACAAACACCGGCAAGCACGGTCTTATATCGGCGCTAACTGTTCACAACCGGACGGACTATCAGCTAACGCATCTGCTTGAAAATGGACACGTGGTACGGAATAAGAAGGGCACCTACGGAAGAGCGCCGGCAATAAAGCACATTGAGCCGGCCGAGAAGTGGGCGGACAACGAGCTCACTTCGGAAATTGAAAGAGGTTTAAGATGACGCTGTACGAAATACTTACGGATCCCGAGAGTGGTGTCGGAATCCCTGTGGCATACTCGCACTTTAAGGGTGACGAGGTTCCTGAAAGCCCGCCGTATATGGTCTATATCGGTAACGGCCAAAACACTATGGACGCTGATAATACGCATTATTACCGGCAGAATCGTTACCAGCTGGAATACTACTTCATAAACAAAGACGAAGAAACGGAAGCCCAAATCGAGGACATACTACTCGAGAACGGCTACCTTTACGAAAAGAGCGAAGATATCTTCATTGAGGATGAGGAGATCTTCGTTATTTATTACATGATCTAAGAAAGGAGCTTATTCAATGGCGAATAAAGTTGAGTTTGGAATAAGTCAGCTCCATGTCGGTACTTACACCGTCGACAATAACGGCAATGTTACGCTCGGCACGCCATACTATCAGAAGGGTGCTGTATCTTTCGCGCCTGAAGAAGAGAGCGAGAAGTCGGACTTTTATGCTGATAATATAGCGTACTGGTCGCAGTATTCAGGCGGATCGTTCGAGGGCGACCTTACAGTTGCCAAGTACAGCGACGACTTCAAAAAGAACTTTTTGGGGTTCAAGAATACTACGAACGGCGGACTTGCTCAGGTAAAGAACCCGACAAAGCCTGACGTATATATTGCGTTTCAGGTCGAGGGCGACGCCGAGTCAAGGCGTGTAATCTTTTACAACTGCCAGCTCGGAGCAATCACGCGCGAGTACAACACTAAGGAAGAGACCGCGGAGCCTCAGACTGAAGCACTGGCTGTCACCGTTACAGGCGATAACGGCACAGGCGTGTCAATGGTGAGTTACTCACCGGATGACGCCGGTTATGATGATCTGTTCACCAACCCGGCTGCACCGGAGCTTGAATCAGAATAATGGCAAAAGGGGGCGGGCTGTATGGCTCGTCCCTTATTTTGAGTAAGAGGGTGACGAAATGGAAAAGACAATCAAGATCGGAAATAATAGCGTCCGACTCAGTAACGATATAGTTTGGGCGCTTAATTATAGGAATCAGTTTGGACAGGACATTATACCGACGCTTATGCCGGCGCTTGCCGCTGGTATTGACATTGTATCGGGGCTCGTGAACGCGGGAGCAGGAGAAGGCGATAAGGTTGACGTCGCGAAGATCCTGAAGAACATTGACGGCGACTATCTGACGAACGCGATCATACACATGGGCGGCCTTGAGCTTAACGACCTGATCAATATTACATGGTCGCTGGCTAAAACGGCAGACGAGGCTATCCCGGATCCTGCCGAGTGGGTAAAGACGCTCGGTGACGGCTTCAAGGTAGACGAGGTAGCGCCGGTAGTTTTTGAGCTACTTGTTAAGGGCGTTGTAAGCTCAAAAAACTTGAAGAGGCTGGAGGTTCTAAAGAAGAAACTTCAGCCGCTATCGAGCTCGATGACATCATACTTGCAGCAACAGAAAGAGGACTAAGTATGACCGACCTGCGGCGCATGACGCTCGGTGAGGTGGTCGATTATACGATCGCATATAACAAGCGCCAGGAACGCGCTGAGAAGGCTCAGAAGCATGCCGAGAAACACGGCACAAAGCGCAGGGCGACACAAAGCGATATTGACGCATTTTTCGGATAAGGTGACAATATGGCCGGTAACATTAAAGGCATTACAATAGAGTTCAGCGGCGACACGACAAAGCTGGACCGCTCCATAAAACAAGTCGAGAAAGACACTAAGGCGGTCGACGATGAGCTTAAGCAAGTAAATAAGTCGCTCAAGTTCAATCCGACATCGGTCGAGTTGTGGACGCAAAAGCAGCAGCTATTAAAGACCCGTATATCTGAGACGCAGACAAAGCTTGAGTCCCTGAAGCAGAAGCAAAAATCATTAGATGCTAAGCAGGTAGATAAGAACTCAGCTGAATACAGAAAACTTAAGCGCGAGATCGTTGAGACGGAGTCAAAACTTAAGCACTTCAAGAGCGAACTCATAAAGCTCGGCAATGCGAAACTAACGGCACTCGGGAACCAGTTCAAACAGATAGGCTCTAAGATAACGGGAGTCGGTAAGAAACTGACAACGAGCGTAACGCTTCCGCTGGCTGCTTTAGGTGCGGTCGCGGTAAACAAGTTCGCCGAAGTGGATAAGACGATGCAGCTTACCAATTCGACGATGGGGAACACAGCTGAAGAGGCCGAACTGCTCAATGAAGCCATGAAGGAAGCGGCAGCGGCGTCGACGTATGGCATGGCTGACGCGGCGACCGCAACGCTAAACTTCGCGAGGGCGGGGCTCAGCGCTGAAGAGGCTGCAGCGGCATTGGCTCCTGCGATGGCTCTTGCGGCCGGCGAGGGCGGCGAACTTGACACGGTATCAGGCGGGCTCGTCGCAACAATAAACGGCTTTCATGGTTCTTTCGATGAGGCGTCTCATTATGCTGATGTGTTTGCCAACGCATGCAACAATTCAGCGTTGGACGTCAACAGCTTATCAGAGGCCATGTCGATAGCTGCTCCGATATTTGCCGCAGCGGGCTATTCGGTAGACGACGCAGCTCTTTACATGGGCGTTATGGCAAACAACGGAATCGAGGCGAATAAAGCGGCCAACTCATTAAAGACCGGGCTAGCTCGTCTCGTATCTCCGTCGAAACAAGGCGCCGAGATGATGGACGAACTCGGGATCTCGGTAACAAACGCTGACGGTTCTATGAAGGACAGCGTTACTATTCAGAAAGAATTACACGACGCTTTTGGCAAACTATCAGAGTCGGAGCAGATCGCAGCAGCATCAGCTATCTTTGGTAAGAATCAGATGGCACCCTGGCTCGCTTTGATCAATACGGCTCCTGGTGATGTGGATAAGCTGAATAATTCGCTTCAAGAAACCGGGACAGCCGAAAAAATGCAAAGCGATATGATGAGCGGCTTTGGCGGTTCCATCGAAAAATTGAAATCAGGTATTGACGTTCTTATGACGTCGCTAGGCGAAGCGCTGGCACCTACTATTCAGAAAGTAGTTGACTGGCTGCAGAAACTTACAGACTGGTTCAATGCTTTGGATCCTGAGACACAGACGCTTATTGCGACGATCGGAACGATAGCAGCGGTGCTCGGGCCAGTGCTTGTAGTAGTAGGTACTATTGTAAGCGCTATCGGTACTGTTATTACAGCTATAGGCTCAGTAATTTCATTTATCGGCTCGGCTATATCGGTTATCGGCACGGTAGGCCCTGCGGTGCTTGCGGCGCTCAGTGGGCCTATAGGCTGGATAATAGCGGCTATCGCTGCGGTAATAGCGATCGGTGTATTGCTTTATAAGAACTGGGACAAGATCAAAGCTGTGGCTGCCGAAGTCGGCAAGGCTGTAGTGCAGGCCTGGAATGATATGGTCAACAAGGTCAAGACTCAGATAAACATCCTTAAGGCCGTTATAACGATCGTATGGAACGCAATAAAGACAAAAGTATTATCAGTTGTAAACAGCCTTAAGAACACCGTTGTAAATGTATTCAATAGTCTTAAGGCAAGAGTTACATCAATATTCAACGCTATTAAAAACGCTATTACAAGGCCGATACAAACAGCAGTTAATCTAGTAAGGGCTGCTATAAACAAAATTAAGGCGATCTTATCTACAAAGTTAAGTTTGCCAAAGATAAAGCTCCCGCACTTTAAGATATCCGGCAGCTTTTCGCTTAACCCGCCGTCAGTGCCGAGCATCGGTGTTGATTGGTATAAGCAAGGCGGTATCTTCACGAGACCGACTGTCGCAGGACTAGGCGAAGCCGGCCCTGAAGGTATCATACCATTAGATAAGTTATGGCAGAAGCTTGACGCAATAGCGGCGGCGACTTCAGACAATGTAGCTAACGCTATAGGTACAGGGCTCGCGATCCAGGCGACAGGGGCATCAATGCCGGGTACGATCAATGTGGTAGTTGAGCTGGACGGTGCTAAAGTCGGAGAAAAAGTCGTGCACTTATATGACTATACTAAGAGGGCTATGGGCTAATGGATTTTTTGAAAGTTAACGGTAAAAGCATTCCGTATTCCAACAGTTTTGAGCTTACGCAAGCGCCGAACATCGTCAACGAAGTAGTCACAATGAACGGCAACACACAGGCTGATATAAACGGCTGGAAGTATGAAAATACTACGCTGCGATGGGACTATCTGAGGGAGAACGATCTTAACACGCTGCTCGCTGAGACGGATCCAATCAATGGCCCGTTCGAGCTATCATTCTATGAGCCGGGGAGTAATGCTTATAAAACGGTTAAGGCTATCCGCGTTGGGCGGGTCATAGTAAAAACACGTTTTAAGCGTAACGGCTCCATAGTATGGACTGGCATCAATTTAGAACTCACATTCCCTGAGGCTTACGGAGGTTGATATGACAATAGCAAGTGAGAATCAGAAGATCTTACGACAGTCTATGCTTATCGCTTGCGGAATCGACGAGACCGCCGAAATGCCTACAGTCACACCTACGACAAGATATGGCGCCGGCTCTTATGATCAGAACATGAGGGCCGGTTATAGAGGTATCACGATCAGACTCATGGATCTAGCGGGTGGCGGGTTCCCGCTCGACGGGACAAGGCAGCCTATAAGCAGCGCGCCGTTACCGGATGACGGCGACTCAACGATAGTAGAGTCATATAAAGGCTATGTAAAGACGGGCATCCCGGCTCAGACCGCCAGCGGTTCAAACGGGCGTACGTCAAGCATAGGCTTTTCCGTGAGCAGCATCCCTGACGGGGCGAGCAAGCTGACGGCGCATCTGAGAGATAGCGAAGGCAAGACTTACCGCGTGACCGCGTCAAGCTCGGCTGCGTTGCTTACTGCAGTAAAAGCCGTAACAATAACGCCGGGGGCGAGGCTGTACGTTGACAGAATAGCTGCGGGCGAGTCATGGCAATGGGACAAGTCAAGTCTTATCTCCTGTAATCTGACGTTGAGGGGTGTCGAGACGAAGGGTGACAACCCTGAGCTTCAGATGAGTGAAATAGAGGTCAAGGGCATTGTACCGACAAGTGAAATAGCATCGATTAAACAGATGGCCGATAATAGCCCTGTATGGTATGCGGCCGGATACCATGATGATGTAACGCCGGTCAGACGGTTTTATCTATCAGACGGCATAACAACAGAAAACATCGTGGCAACGGTCAAGGGATATGACGCGACGAAGTTCCTTGAGGCCGAACATCATGGAGTTGTATCGTCATACAATAACGGGTTCTGCCGTGGCAAATATATGCGTAATATGGCGCGTCGGTGCTATGGCATACTCGGGCGCGGGCTAATTTATGATCATCTCGCTGAGTTCGCGCGTACACCGATGAACGACGTAAGAGGCGAAGCGTCAAGTGACGACGATATCCGGTATATGTCAGAGAACGGCGAGACGAGGCGTACAGTGGTCGCGGCGCATTGTAATTTAATGCGGAGCCCGTCCGGCGGCATGGACGGCACCGGTGTTTACTGTGATTATGTGGATGCGGGGCTTCCTACATTCCGAGCCGGCACCGTTCCGATTGGTCAGACGGACTTCGGGCGCACATGGACGATTGATCAGGACAATGTATCTGAGTTCACGGAAGATACAGAAGTCGGGATCTCAAAAATTACAGCTAATATAACATGGCCAAAAAAAGAAACAAACGAAAAGGGTAAGACGAAATACACGTCATTTTATGCTGAAGATCTGAGCGGCGGCGACTCTAGGCCGATAGAAACAGAGGAGCCGTATACGGCCCAAAAGTTCAAAGAATACGACAAAGACGAGAGAGAGTCCGCGTCCGGTACAAAGTATATCCACAGTAAGATAGGCAACCTGTTTTTTACAAGGGGGCACTATTACCCGGATACTGGGAGCTTCGGCTGGTCGGCATTTTTGTATAAGATCAAGGCCAGGACAACGGCAAAGCAGAGGCTGATCGGCATCCGCAATGTGGCGACCAACCCGGATAGCCTTCCTGGGCTTCCGAGCGGTGTTACATATGAGGACGGTGTGCTGACTTACACGACCGGGAATCGCGGCGAGGCGGTCGAGTTCCCGGAGATCTTCAGAGGGACGCTTGAGCAGCATTCTACATCAGGAGGCAGCACCCGTTCAATGTGGGGGCTGTTCCTTAAGCAAATAGCAGACCGTAGCAATGTGATTTACAGATTTCGCTATCGCGGCAACCCGAAGATGCAGCCGAGGGACATCATACAGATGACCATAAACGGCGGCACTGTTAATATGACGATTGACAATCTGACGCTGGAGCACGCTGAGGGTGGCTTGACGTCGGTTATTGAATGTAGAGAGGGTATTATATGATCCTGCCGATGAATTACAGCAGAACATCGAGCGATACCAGGATGACAGCGGCAGATATGAACCGGATCTGCACGAACGTGAACGAGGTCTGCGGCAGCTCGCTGAAAACCAACTGGACTAGCGACGATATCGTTGACGAGTCCACATGGCACGCGATCTGTGACCTTGCAGCAGCGCTCGGGCGTTTCACGGTAACATACGGAACCGACTATCGCAATGTGAACAGAATCGAGCAGTCGCTTTTTGAGCAGTACGACGAGACGGCTCATATCACAGCGACGGCAAAACTGACGGGGCTTGCGATCAGTAACGGAACGCTCAGCCCGGCGTTCAACTCGTCAACGTACTCGTATACGGCGACGGTGGCGGCTGCGTCCAGCGCGATCACAGCGACGACTGACTATTCAGCTATCGGCTATAAAGTAAACGGATCCGTTGTTGACCCGTCTGCGGTCGTATGGCAAAACGGTACAAACACGTTGCAAGTGACGGCTACCCTTAACGGCGTGACGCGTACGTATACCGTAACAGTAACGTGTACATATCAGGCAGCCGAGCTGTTGACTCTGAGCGTCGGCGGTAACGCCGTTACGATATCAGACTATATGACCATAACGACGGATAACGCGTCTGATCTGATAGCATATACAGCAAACGGAACCGTAACGCTTGAGCTGAACGGTGAAGAGGTCACAGGATCAACGCTAACATGGCGCGAGAACGATAATACCCTTAAGATAACAGTTACGGCATCCAATACAAAGGTGTACACACTTGCGGTTGACTGTTTGTACGTTGCACCGATACCGGCGTACCTTGCCGGCATAACCATAAGCGACGCGATTATGACGCCGGCGTACTCGGGAAGCACGCTTTCATATGTGGTTTATCCTGAGGGCGATACGTCAACGATCGAGGCGATCATGGAAGGCGACGCCGATGTGACTATCCGCTTTAATGGTACTGAGATCGTCAACGGCTCTGAGATAGAATGGACAGACGGCGGCGGTGACGTCATAACAATAGTGACATCAGGAACCGGCTACACATCCGTGACTTACACAGTAACCGCGCGTGCCGAAATCGTAACAGAAGCACTTGCGCCGATGAGATCCGGCGAGATCATATCCGGCAACGCGTTACCGGGAGAAGGTTTTGAATGATAGATTTCGATGTAACGGAATATTGCAATGCGGCCGTAGACGCGTGTTACGAATACTGTATTGAAGAGTTCAAAAAAGCGTGCGAGCGTGAAGGTATAACGTGGCAGTCAGAGTGGGAGAACATACTAAATGACTAGTGCGACCGGAACAGAATACGTAAATGCTCAGGCTGGAGAGTTAAGGCTTAAAATTGACGAACTCGCTAGCAAGATACACTCACAGGGTGCGAGTGCTGCAGGATTAGTCTTTACGACAAATATAATAGGCGAGTTTGCGTTTGCGCATATTCATATAAACTACTACCCCGATCAACACCCCCCTGCTAATTTATGGTTTGGGCTCGGGCAATGGAACGGTTCGGTAAGCTCAGAAGGCAAGACGGCAGAAAATTATGGCACATTCAGTCGTACCATAAGTAGGCTTATCCCTAAAGAGTTTTGTCCTAAGACAAAACTAACCTCTTCAGGGAGCCACACTGGCGGGGGTGATTACTCAATAGAAGTATTTACTGATGGCAGTGTCAGATTTGCGATAACAGGTAGTGGCGGAATAATAAGAATATTTGACTATGAATGGTAGAAAGACAGAATATACAAATGCGCAGTTTGAGAATGCGGAGGTAAATGTTTCGAGGCTTTTTGAAACAGTCCAAAATGCCGCTCCATATGTTGAGGCGGGGGAAATTGGTGGCGGTATAAATGTTTATTTAACGTCCTATGGGATGTATGGATCGCTTAATATTTACAGAATAAATGACAAGGTTTATCTCAAAGGCGTTTTTTTAGCACTCCCGCACGCTGATCAAAAAGTGCGCTTCAGCGTGTCAAAGTCTTGGGCAAAGCCCCCCGTGATGTATACGGTTGCCGACGCTTCGGGTAATAGCATTTCCATCTCGGAAGCTGGAGGGCGGAATATCTATGTAAGTATTTCGCATGGGGATCCGGAGAGTACACTTCCGTTTGGGCCACTAATGTTAGAAACGACATGGGATTATTGGGAACTGTAAAAGCATAGGAGGACAAAATGAAAGATAGATCCGTTGAGTACCCTGGACGTATGCAGATGACGGATGTTTTAACCGGCGACGTTTATGTATTTGATGTCGAGCGGGCTGAGGGGAACGTAAGCGAGGCAGGTACGCCATACAATGTTGCGAACGTGCTCAGCGATACGACGGCGGCAGCATTAGGGTTGACGTCAGCGGCAACACCAAATGACGCTTTTAATGCAATAGCTGTAAGGTTGAATAATTTGGTAGACGCCGACGATATAAGTTATTAGTGAGGTGATTATATGTCACAGGTGTTAGTTACTGAATCATATTTACAAAGCATAGCCGACTCTATTCGTAGCAAGCTAAGCGTGTCGACAATGTATAAACCATCTGAGATGGCTCCTGCGATTGACACCATATCAAGCGGTACTAGTGCTGTTTTAGGATCCAAGTCAATATCCGTTAATGGTACGTATTCAGCATCTTCAGATAGTCTAGATGGATATTCAGAGGTTGTTGTAAACGTGCCGACACCAAGCGGAAGTATAAGTATTTCAGCTAATGGCACGTACAATGTGTCGGCATATGCGGACGCGGTAGTAGATGTTCCTACAGGTGGCATTACACCGACAGGGAGTATAAGTATTTCGGCTAATGGTACTTATGATGTGGCTGCTTATGCAAATGCGGTTGTTGATGTACCTACGGGCGGCGGAGGAGATAACAATAACTATTCGATACTTGCGGGGACATCAATAGGTGTCTTTCGTGACAGCTCGCTAACATCCGTTCGTAGTTGGTTCTGTCCATACAATTCATGCATAACTGAATTAGATCTACCAGCGTGTACCAAATTGTCTGAGCGTGCGTTTCAGTATTGTCTATCGCTTTCCAAGGTCTCATTACCAGCGTGCGAGACTGGTAGCGATTACGCGTTTGCGTGGTGTTCGGGGCTTACCGAAGTATATTTACCAAATTGCATAGGTATATCGTCCTCGATGTTCGCGTTTTGTCCTTCGCTTTCTAGTGTTTACTTGTCATCTTGCCTATACTTAATGTCGATGGCGTTTTACGGGAATAGTGCTCTTAAAGAGATAAGCTTACCTACTGGTTGTAGGCTAATAGGGGCACAGGCATTTCGGTTTTGCATTAATCTTTCCGCCGTGTATGTGGCGAGCACAAGTGTGGTGACGTGTAGTATAAGCGCGTTTGCAAATACCCCAATAGTTAGCTCTTCCTATTTAGGCACATTCGGCAGCATTTATGTACCATCATCATTAGTTGCGTCATATAAGACTGCGTATCTATGGTCTACGATGTCAGATAGAATAGTTGGCTATTAAAAAGGGGATGAATTATGAAGCTACAAATATTAATACCGCACTATCACGAAACTACGGAAGAGTTAAAGCCGCTACTTGATAGCATAGCTCTACAGCAGAACGTCGATTTTAATGAGATAGGCGTTGTTATTTGTCACGACGGAAAAGATATTAAGGACATAGATTTACCGCCGTATAACTTCAAAATAGAGCAGATACGCCAAGAGCATAAAGGAGTATCAGCGGCGAGAAATGCATGCCTTGACTATGCAACTGCAGATTATGTAATGTTCTGCGATGCGGATGATATGTTTATCAACATGTGCGGACTGTATATCGTATTCAGAGAAATGGTACAAGGCTTTGACACTTTGATATCTGTTTTTCAAGAAGAAACACGTAACCCCGAAACAAAGGAAGTTGTATACGTTAATCACAACATGGATAGTACGTTTGTACATGGCAAGATACACCGTAGGCAGTATCTGATAAATAAACACATCAGATGGAACGACAATCTAACTATTCACGAGGATAGCTATTTTAATATCTTATGTCAGAATCTTACAGATAGCGTGAAATATTGCCAAATCTCGTTTTACTTGTGGAAATGGCGTGATGCGTCGGTATGTAGACATGACCCTAAGTACATACTGAAAACCTACAACAACATGCTCGACAGTAACGATGCCTTAATTGACGAGTTCCTGAGCAGGGGGCTAATGGATAAAGCCATGTTCTACGCGGTTATGATGATCTTTGACGCATACTACACCATGAACAAACCCGAGTGGATCAATCAAGATAACAAGAATTACAGGGATCGTACAGAGAGACGCTTTTCCGACTATTTCAAAAAACATGAAGATCTATGGGCGGCGTTACCTATAACTGACAAAATGAATATATCAAATCAAGTCAGGAGCAGGAGCATAAACGAGGGTATGCAAATGGAAGCTATAACCATTGACAACTGGTTAAAAAAGATAAAAAAGATGAGGTAGCAAGATGAGTTTTGCGAGAGGTACAACGCCTACGTTGAGCATCGTGTTTTCTGAAGAGAAATATCCAACACTTGATTTAACCCGGGCACAGAATGTTATCGTTACTGTCGTATCAGGGTTAAAAAAAGTCAGTAAGACAATAGACCAGCTCGATGTAAGTGAAAGACAAATCGACGTATATTTAACACAGACCGATACCCTTGACTTCGGCAAAACGGCAAAAGTACAAGCGAACTGGCTTGATCCTGACGGCAAAAGGCTGGCAACAGTAGTAAGGGATGTGCCTGTAGGTGAACAGTTATATGAGAGGGTGATGAGTAATGAATGAATTATTACCCATCACTATTTATGCTGACATTGTTGATGATGCAGTAGAATTAGACTGCGATATCGCTGAAATAGACGTATTATATGACGCCAGTATAGGTGTTTCATATTCGGCTGTAGATTACCCAACCTATACAGGCGAGATGATCTTCACACCAACTGAAGAGGCTCAAATAATACACACAAAAGAGACAAGAGTGTTACAAAATATCACTATCAATCCAATTCCGCAAAACTATGGCAAAATCACATGGAATGGATCAATTTTAACAGTATCGTAAAGGAGATTTCAAAATGGCTCAGAATGTAATTATTAACGGAGTGACTTATCAGAGCGTACCTGAAGTAAACATCCCTAAAAGCGGCGGCGGTACAGCCAAGTTCATGGACACCGACGACGCCAATGCAAGTGCTAGCGACATTTTATCTGATAAGACGGCTTACGTAGGCGGCGAGAAAATCACAGGCCAGGTGCAGGCAAAAGCGGCAGCCGAATACACACCTACAACAAGCGATCAGACCATTGCAGCAGGTCAGTATCTTTCAGGAGCACAAACAATAAAAGGAGACTCCAACTTACAGGCTCAATATATAGCGAACGGGGTTTCGCTTTTTGGTGTTACCGGTACGTTGTCGTCAGCGGTAATATCGCAAGACTCTACCACAAAAGTATTAAGCATTAGCTAGGTGACGATATGGCAGATGTAACGATAGCAGGAGCAAGCTATACTGACGTACCGGCTGTTGTACTACCTAAAACAGGTGGCGGGTCTGTACGATTTATTGAAGAAGGTGGCGAAACATTGTTTTTAGCATCATATGGTAATTCAACATTTGCTGATATTAAAGAAGCGTATCTAAATAATGAAATTGTTTATTGCAGGGCAAGTTCAAACACCAACCCCGCAACAGGCGCACAGCTCCGCATGGCTTTTCTTGCTTATGTGAGTGGAAGCACAACGAATCCAACTTCTTTTGAGTTTCAATACTATAGGTCTGTCAGCAGCCACAGTGATAGTCAGCAAGGTGACCAAGTATATATATACACAATTAATTCAGCTGGTACATGGGCGGTAAGTGTGCGTAGCGCATTTACAAAGATTGTTGCTGGTACAGGACTTTCGAGCACGTACAGTAATGGTACATTGACTATCAGTCTAGCGTAAAGGAGAAATATGTCAAACAAAACATATGACCGCATTAAGTGGTTCGCGCTGGTGTTTATACCGGCGTTCGAGGTTTTTATACTAACGATCGGTAAAATATGGGCTATACCATACTACTCAGAAATAGGCGCTACAGTGGCCGCAGTCGGGGTGTTCCTGGCTGCGGTTATTGATATGTCGTCAAAAGAGTATTACCGAAAGCTAAGAGAGGAGGGCGACGATGACTCCGGAGAAGATGGAGAAAAAACAGAGGGCGAAGATCGTTAATACGGCGCGGTACTATCTCGGGGCCAAACAGGGTTCGGCTAAGCATCATCGAATAATCAATATATTTAATACTGTGAAGCCGGACGGCTGGGCGATGACGTATACAGCTTTTTGGTGCGCTGCTTCGGTATCGGCGTGGGCGATTGAAACCTTCGGCAAGGATAAAGCAAAAGAGTTTTTCCCATTATCAGCAAATTGCGGAACCATTATCTGCAATGCGAAAAAACTAGGCATATGGAAGGAGTCAGACGCTTATAAGCCTGAAGCTGGCGACTGGATCCTATACGACTGGGATGACAAAACCGGCAGCAAGGCAGACTGTAAAGGCGGCCCGGATCACGTGGGCCTTGTGGAATACGTCAAGGATAATGTGATCACAGTTATCGAAGGCAATTACCACAAAGCCGTTACTGAACGCAAGATCGCTGTAAATGGGAACTACATACGCGGTTATGTGCTACCGAAATATGATAAGATCGTAAAGCACTCTAAAAGATGGTATTTCCGCAAGACTACAGCGGAGATCTTCAAGTACATGAGGGCTCACGACTTTAAGTATGAAGGGAGCTACACAAAGAACTCTCTTACCTGGGCCGGAGCCAAAAAGAAAAAGACGGCCAACTGCTCGCTTGCGGTCTGCTATGCGCTGCAGGAGTGCGGTCTTTTTGAACCTGGTATGTACTTTTGGATAAACGGCGACAACATTGTATACCGTGGCAAGAAGGGCACAAAGACGAGGCTTGAAAAGATAGCGACCATCAAACATCCTCATAAGTCGCCGGCAAAGGCGGGACTTAAAAAAGGGGACATCTGCGGTTATAAAGATAACGCTCATATGATGGAGTTCGCCGGCTTTGACGCTAAAGGCCGGCCGACGTGGTACTCGTTTGGTAGTTCTGACGTCGGCGACAAGATGCCGAAAGTAAAAAAGAGCTACAACGATAAGATGATCTGTACCCTGATCCGGGTCAAGAAATGAGGCGCCTTATGACATATGAGATTTTAATCGGCCTACTGGCTCTGATCGGAATGTTGGCGGGCGTGGTTAGTCCGCTATTGAAACTAAACGCAGCCATAACCAAATTACAGATAACAGTTGACGCGCTCAACGACACTGTCAAAGAATTGCGCCAGCAGATAGGGAACCATACAGGCGAGCTAGCTGATGTAAAGGCGCAGCTTGCAGACCATGAGGCACGGCTTAAAGCGCTTGAGCGTAAGTAGGCGGTCCTGAGAGATCGCATCCGATCACTCTCTTCTCATAACCAACACGAAGAACCCGGGGCTTAATTGCTCCGGGTTTTTTGTGGTCTAAAATCGTCGATTTAAGGCCGAAATAATTATGCGGTCGATATATTTATCATCTTATATCACTAACTCGCGAGAGGGTTAACAATATCGTCCTCAGCGAAAGCATTACCAACTCGTTTATACTGATATTTTGCCTCAGAACCGGTCTGAGGGATATTCCAAAACAAGCAAAGCTGATTTACTTCGGTAAGATCCTGAGAGTCGACAGCAAACGCGACCGAGTCCGCTTTGATCTGTTTGCCTATAACGGCAGGGGCATCGTCACGATCATATTCCAGGTTGACCAGCAGGATAAACCCTGAGCCTGTACCGGCATCGTCATTAATAGTAATCTTATCAATTTTAGCGTGTGCGTTATCCTTAAAGTAGGCTTCGGTGTATGCCTGTATACCGTCTTTAGTTGTAAGGTCATACTCGGCAGGATCCTCGGCTTTACCACATCCGCAACAGATCAGCAGGGTAATAATACACGCTGCAATAATTCTTTTCATTCTAACCACCTCCAGCATCATCTTATCATTTTTCACGTGCTCTGAATCTTAATATTAATTAAGGCGATTATCGGGAGAAAAACATTGCAACGGTGTTATAGGGTGGTATAATAATATCGAAAGGAGTTGCAAGTTATGAGCATGTTAAGCACATCACTTAAGATTGATCGGGAGCTTAGAGAGCAGGCTGAGAAATGGTGCAAAGAGCACGATAGGACTTTCGGCTGGTTGGTCAGAACCGCGCTTAAGCAATTCCTTAGTTCGTACAATTCTTAAATATCTTTTCTCAGTAGGTGAATGAAGGTAACTATTCCTAAAATCATAACTTGAAGTATTTGGCAGGTTATTGAATAGGGGATGAATACTTAATCATAATCACCTACTGAGGGGGAAACTCAGGAGGTGATTTTTTTGAGAGAAAAAACGATGCAGCAGATCAAAGTGATAACGGCTGCAAACGGCGCAGACTTCGAGCGGAAGTACAACGCGGCAGCGGAAGAGCTTGCGAAGTACGGGCCTGAAGTCAAGCTGAAAGACGGGGACGGCTTCTGTGCATATTTTATGTATAACGTGAATATATGCCAGCCGGAGACCCTAGAGGACAATTTCAGTATACATGGTAATGTATGCCACTGCTCTGACTGTCCCTTCTGCGAGATCGGAACGGACGCAAGGCGCAAGTGGTTCCCTTGCCGGTATGCGAGCTGCGGAGAAACGAGGCTCGACAGTGAAGCGTGCGAGGTATTTTACAAAGAGGCCGTAAGGCGGATGAGGGAGGATGCAAGCTATGAAGATAAGGATAAATAAAGAGTATATACGTACTCAGCTTGAGGCGCTTCCGTACATCCTTGCGGCGTGCGTGTTCGCCGGCGCTCTTTGGTTTATCACCAGCGGGATCATTATCATGGCGAGGTGATAACGATGGCGGGTAGAAAAATAGAGTTTGTAAAATGCGAGCGCACTTACTGCTGCCACAATAAAAGGCTCGACGGTATGCCGGGGCTGTATTGTGAGACATTGGCTCAGCTGATCGAGGGTAAAGAGTGCCCGTTCTTTAAGACCGAGAAGCAAGAAATCGGCGAAGCGTATTACCTCGGCATAGGCGACTTTGAGGGCTTCAGAAAATACAGCGGTACGCATAGACCGACGTTGAACGAAGTAAAAGCCTGGCTAAAAGAGTTCGAGGACAAATATCCTACAGATGACCCCGAAATCAGAGAAACGCTGGAGGCGCTGCTGGAGTCGCCGATGATACCGGTATATGAGGCGGAAAAGAAAATTGCTAAATGGATGAGAGACCATCATACGGGTAATTGGTGCTCGAGCCCTGAAGAAACGGCTCGCTACATTATGGAGGGTGACGATGATGACAAGATTGAATCAGATGAGGCGCTTTCTGATGAGCGCTTATCAGAATGAGAACATATTGATCAGAACGCTTTGGGCGTGGCGAGTATCACGCATGAACGACGGCGAGATCATTAAAGCATATTACCTTATGGCGGGAGGCGTAAAATGAGCGATTTAGCATTAAGGCTTTGGGATATCCTCAGCGATAAGCCTACGCCGAGAGCAGACCTTGCGGAAATGCTGAACGTGTCCGACAGGATGGTAAGGCGTGCTATCGCCGAGCTCAGAGAGAACGGCTACAACGTGGCGTGCAGCTCTCACAAAAAAGGCTACTGGCGCGGGAACGACGCGGATCGCCGTCATACGATCGCCGAGCTTCAGAGCAGGAATATAAAGCTGATGGAAGTTATAAAGGCAATGGAACGCGGGCCTATAGATGGGCAGGAGGTAATGAGCATATGATCGAGTTCAGATTATTGGAAGCTGACGAGATAGAGTGCCGCGTCGGTACTGTAAAAAAGGGCGTTGGCTTTTCACTCCTGCTCTATAAAGATGCTCGTTGCGATATGGCAAGGCTTGACGAGCTAGTGGGGCCTATGAACTGGCAGCGGGACCATAAGGAGCTCAAGGGCGTTATATACTGCGGGGTCGGCGTCAACCGGAACTACGAAGATGAAAACAAAGCGCCTGAGTGGGTATGGAAGTGGGATGCCGGAGCTGAGAGCAGAACCGAGAAGGAGAAGGGCGAAAGCTCAGACTCGTTCAAGCGGGCATGTGTGAACCTCGGTATCGGTCGAGAGCTCTATACAGCGCCATTTATATGGCTATATGGCGACGTTGACAACTCTATAAGATACAAAGTCGCTGAAATCGGTTATGACGATGCTCGCAGAATTAACCATCTGATCATAGTTGAGGAGAAGTCAGGCGAAGAGGTCTATTCATTCAAGAATGGCAAGAAGTCGAGCAAGAAGAGCACACCGAAGAAAAGCGAGAGCATGGATGAGCTTACGGCTGACTTTGAAGCGAGCATAAACGGCGACGAAGTGAGCACGAATACAGCGTTACCCGCCAGACATCGGATCATACTTTTTTGCAACGAGCACGGGTTAGACGCTGCTCAAATCGGCGAGCAGTACGGTCTCGAAAAAGATATGTCGGAAGAAGTTTACGCAGCCAAATTGAGCATGCTCGTGAGGGACTATGGCAAACAATAACGGATACAAACCGAGCATAATGGATACTGAAGAGGGCGTGTGCGTGCTCTGCGGTCTGTGTACCGATACGGCAAGGCATGAAGTGTTTTACGGCTCGGGGACGCGGGCACTCTCAAAGCGGTATGGCTTATGGGTCAACCTGTGTCCTCGGTGCCACGCAAAAGTACACGCGGATCCGTTCGGCGACCGAGACAAGACATTAAGGGAGATGGCCGAGAACGCTTTTATCAGATATGGTCATAGTCGGGAAGAGTTTCAAAGAATCTTTATTACCGGCAACGTAAAGGACTGGGAGATATGAAGATACTAAACATCGAACATGAGATGCTACACGAATCGGACAGGCTGACGATCACCATCGACTATAAAGACCGTATGCAGCTGATAGATAAGCTGAACGCTCTCGGGAATATAGAGCCTGAAGCCGAGTACGATATTGAGGTCAAAAAACACCGTCAGAGGCGGTCTTTAGACGCTAACGCATATCTGTGGGTACTTGCTGATAAAATCGCTGAGAAAGCCGAAATAACGGCTACAGACGTATACAGGAAGGCTATACATGATGTCGGTACGTTCCAGTACGTGGCGGTACATCAGGACAAGTCTGCAGACGTTCAGAGGATGTGGGAAGGCTTCGGTGTCGGTTGGATCGCTGAAGAAGAACCATGCTCAATACCGGGAAGCGTGAACCTGAAGCTGTACGCAGGGTCAAGCGCATACGATACGAAGCAGATGAGCCGGCTAATAGATTATATCGTCGACGAGGCTAAGGGGCTCGAGATCGAGACCATGACGCCTGACGAGCTGGCGCGTATCAAATCAGAATGGAGGGCACAATGAGCGGATATATAAAGCTACATCGGTCAATGCTGAAATGGGAGTGGCTCGACGATCCGATAACTTGTCAGGTATGGATATACTGTCTGCTCAGAGCGAACTACGAGGCGCAGCGCTGGCATGGTGAGATCATACAGCCCGGTCAGTTCGTGACGAGTCTAAGCCACATGGCGAAAGAACTCGGCATAAGTGTACAAAATGTACGCACCGCAATTCTTCACCTAAAATCAACACACGAGCTAACAAGCCAAGTAACAAAGTCGGCGACGCTTATAACCGTTGAAAAATGGGCGCAGTATCAATCGGCAGGAGACAAGGTAACAAACCATCTAACACACGAGCTAACAAGCGATCAACAAGGAGCTAACAAGGAGCTAACAACAATAAAAGAATATAAAGAATATAAAGAATTAAATAAGAAAGAGAGAGATATAAGAGAGAGACCCGACATCCGAGATGCTGAAAGATATGATCCGGTTCAGTATCTCACCGAAGAAGAATCAAACGAGATGATAAAAATGGATCATGAATACTTTGCGCCTATAAAAGCAAAAATCGCTCTTGAGGCAGCGGAGCGGATAAAAGAAAGAGAGGCGAGGTCATGAACAGTGTAGACCTTACAGGAAGATTAACAAGAGATCCTGAGATCAGATACACATCGGGCGACAATATGGCGGTTGCCACATTCAACCTGGCTGTGGATCGGGACGGTCAGAAAGACAACAATGGGAATAAGGTTGCCGACTTCCCGAGGGTGACGGCTTTCGGCAAGACGGCGGAGCTTATCGAAAAGTATATCAAAAAGGGATCCTATATCGAGGTGCAGGGACGTATTCAGACGGGATCCTACAAAAACAAGAACGGCGACACTATTTACACGACTGACGTGGTTGCGAACCGTATCGGCTTCGGCCCGAGGGTAGAACAGAGCGCGCCGAGACGTGAGCCGACGCAGGAAACTTTTGAGGAGGTCAACGAGGATGTACCCTTCTAAACTTATATGCCCGATTATAACTGCCGGAAGCAAGGGAGCTGTCGGTTGTTGGGGGATGAAATGTATGTGGTGGTCGAGCTGTCATAAAAAGCTGAGCCCGTGTCAGCTATGTATCATCGAAGAAAGAGCGAGAGAGGAGTGCCCGTACGATCATGTGTGCGAACAAGATTAAGTGTGCTGACTGCGGTAAAGAGCTTCCGAGTTTAGTCGGTTGCTGGTGGCGGCACTACTACGAGGGCGTTGAGATTTATTGTACTAAGTGCGCAAGGTCACATGTAGGCGGGCCCGGTTTCGACTTCGGGCTGATAAGCTGTGACGTTATCATGCCGAGGATATGAGAGATGATGCTTTTCACTATACCAGGTGAGCCGCAAGGCAAGGGAAGGCCGAGGTTCTATAACGGACATGCGGTCACGCCAAAAGAGACAAGAGAGTATGAGGATAAAGTGAAACAGTGCTTTTTTGTGCAAGGCGGCAAACAAATACCGCTTACCAAAACAGTAAAGACGAGCGCAGGGGACAGGGAATGTCCGCAAGCCGTGAAGGTCGAAGTATGGGCGTTCCTGAAGCCGCCAAAGAGCTCGCCGTTATGGAAGCGCGGTGCGATGCTGTTAGGCGTGATCATGCCGACAAAGAAGCCTGACGTTGACAATATCGGCAAGATCATACTTGACGGGCTGAACGGTGCAGCGTGGCAAGACGATAGCGCGGTCGTCGATCTGACGATACATAAATGCTATGACAAAGACCCGCGCGTTGTAGTAGAGATTGATGAGATTTAGGGATGAACGCTATTGAGTTACTAAGCGAATACGCGAAGCTCGCGAAGAGAGTCCGCTTGCTTGAAAATCAGATTGAGGCAAAGCGTGAAATGGCTGCGTCGCTGAGCGGGTGGCCTGAGGGCGACAGGGTACAGACTTCACATGAGCCGGACAAGATCGGCAGGGTGGTCGCTATGCTCGCAGATAAAGAAGCCGAGCTTGTAGACCTGAAGCTTGAACTGATAGACCGGATGAACGATATCGAAATCAGGCTGCGAGAGCTTAAGGATCCGGAAGGCGCGCTGGTTCTCCAGTACCGCTATATCAGGGGCTGGCTGTGGGATGATATCGCGCGTGAGATGCACTGTACGCCGAGATGGGCGCAGGAGCTAAAACGTAAAGCAATTAAGGAAATGGACAGGAGGATGAGATGATCGGTGCAATATGGGATGAATTATTTAAGATGGGCGACGAGGTAAAAAAGAAATGCGGTGCGGACTCTGAAGCGTACAGTGTACTACACGAGTTAGACCGCCGCATACAGGCGGTGTATGACGAGAAGAACGCGCTCACTGAAGAGGTCATAAACAAAAAGCCCGAGAATGAAAGTGATATGCTGGTCGGCATGATAAACGGGCTCAAGGTCGAGAAGGATGACGAGGGCTACAGATACCGGCTCGGTTCAAACAGTTTTGAGACACCTGCAGAAGTGCTCAAATACATGATAACCGACTATAACCTGAGGTACGCGACGCTACAAAAGCTGTACGAAGATATGTTCTTTGAAGCAGTTGAGCAGACGGCGTACAACATGTATAAGCGAGGGTGTGCCGAATTCCATGAGATGATAGACACGAATAAGCCGAGGATCAGGACGAAGTTCATGGACAAGGTCGGCAGAGAAAGTAAATAGATGTCAATGCCCCGCGGTTTACAACTTAATAGCATCCTTATCGGATGTGCACATTATCACTTTATTTTATCTAACCTGAACAATGATGACGTATCAGAGGCCAACTCGTCGGATGAAATATAAGCGGTTTACCCCTGACCGCGGGGCTTTGATATACCAGCCTTATCAGTGCACAAAAAATAAGGCGACACAGGGCGTACTGCGAGCGGCGCCTGCGCTAATCGCAGAGGGAAACAGAAAAACAAAGCACTTTATGTGCCAAACATTCTGACAGCCTTGCAGGTGGGGGCAAGGCAACCTAACAATTTATTGAAAGGTTTTGATAGGTTTTGAAAGGTTGCAAGTTAGTTGCAAGTTAGTTGCAAGTTGTGGATAGGAGCAAAAGCATGAGTAAGCAAGAATGTTGCGGGACGTGCAGATACAACAAGAGAGACTGGGAATGTAAGTTTAACCCTGACTTTTACTGCTCGAATGAGTATTCGGAGAACTACGGATACAACACGGAATACACGACGCACTGTGACGAATATGAGGCAAAGGAGCAAGAGCATGAGTA
>JAFRJV010000090.1 GCA_017432075.1 Mogibacterium sp.
GAAATATATTACGCCTTCCGGCCACTTGTCTGCGGTGATCTGGAATACCGCGCTGGCAAAAAACAGTGTCGCTGCAACAGTCAGCATTCTCATCACTTTACGGTTTCCAATAATGTATTTTTCTATGTTCGTCTTCATGACTATTTCCACCTCCACAGTTTTCTCTTATCCCAGTCTCTGTTCTCACACCAGTAAACAGTCCTGTCTGTCACGTCATATACCATGGACACGACGGTCGGGCAGACTTCCTGCGAGACTGCCTTCAGTATTTCAAAGCAATCCTCCACATCAAAATCATCTGACGCATTTTTCAGCATGTCTTTTGCTATGTGATATCTGTCCCAGCCCATCCACGGATGTGTCTCTGAGTTCTGCTTATATGGTGAGAAATTCGTTAAAATCTTGTATTCAGGTTTTTCGTAGTAGCTGCAGCCCTGACCCGGCACTATGTGAAGCACGTTGCCGTCAGCATCCGACAGTGCAGACATGAATGTCAGTCCCGGGATGCTGTAGACAGGTCTTTCAGCCGCTATGTCGCGGATCTCCTGCAGCGTTTTCTTCTGCAGCAGGAGGTCGATGTCCAGCATGATTACATTCTCGCCGTCTCCCGCTGGATCGCTTCTTCTGTCGGCAGGCCAGCATGTAGGCATTCCAACAAAGTCTCCCCGGCTGTTGGCGCCAAACAATGGCATCCACCCTTCTGTTGCATCATTGACCTCTATGAATACCCCTTCATCTGCAGGACTGACTCTGTATTCCATATCCAGAAGATCCAGATTCCAGCCTACTATCGTCTTATTCTTATTTACTACTATGCTTGTACACATTATTGACCTCCCTCTTTTTGCTCCCTATCGTTCGGTAGTTTGAGGTGTATTTTTTTACCGGTCAGCCTTAAGGCCGGCCGGCAATTGATATTCTATATGATTTATTTATAGTATCGTTCTACTTTGCGTAGACCTCGAAGAACTGCAGCACGTGTTTATGCACCAGTTCCATCACTTCTTCCTCTCTGGCAGGCTCCCTGTCACACAGGTTGATCCAGACTGTGATCGGTGATGAGAGCTGCGCGGCCATGATCTCAGTATCCGCTTCCCTAAGCGTATTGCTGCGGATAAGGTATCTGATTATGCCTTCGAAGTATTTCATGATCCCTTCGTAATTCATTCTGGTCTGCAGAACAGAGAGTTCCCGGTTGCGGAACTGCTCGATCAAGAGCAGCTTTCTGCCCCTGCTGATGGCCGGATCATGGACTATATATCTGACCTGACCCTGGATCATCTTCGCGGCATCATCCGCAGTCATCCCCTCTTTGTCCTTTGTGAATTCAGGATCGTCCCAGTCGGCTTTAGTGAATATGGAATGCTCTGCATATCCGTTTAGCACCGACTCTACGACATTATCCAGTATCTCCTGCTTGCTTCCGAAGTGGCTGTAAAGAGATGCCTTTCTGATCCCTACCGCATCTGCGATCTGTGAAATGCTCGTCGCCTCATAACCATTTACCGAAAAAAGATCGAGCGCGACTTTCAGTATCTCATCTCTTGTATTGCCCTTATCCATAGCATTCCTCCGGCAGTAAAATATATATTGGACATCATCATTCTACCTACCGTTCGTTCGTTAGTCAATACCTTTTTTACGAAACGATTCGGTAGTATGCATTAGATGTAACTCTGTATATGACCGCATATACTATACCGCAGATCAGTACGCATACACTGGAGGTAATGATCAGGCGCGGTATGTCAAACAGTCCGAACAGCATGAGCAGCTTGTTTACTATAGGCAGTACCACCGCCAAGTGTATGCAGGCTAAGATGATTGGGATAAGGAATACCGTCAGCATCTGTGAATTGATGCTTTTTCTTATTTCATCCTTCGTCATGCCGACCTTCTGCATTATGTCGAATCTGGACTGATCCTCGAAACCTTCCGAGACCTGTTTGTAATACATGATTATCACGCAGGACATCAGGAAGATGATGCTGAGCAGAATGCCGAGGAAAAACAGTCCTCCGAAGGTGCTGACGAAGTCGCCTCGTTCTGCTTCATGGCTCTCGCAGTAGCAGTTGTCAAAGTCAAGCGGCTTCAGTTCCTCTTTGATCAAATTATCCAGTGTGGCTGCCAGAGCCACCTGCTCGTCGGCGTCAAGGCCGGTATCAAAACGGCAGTCCCAGAACCACGCCAGCATAGGCTCGCCGTCGTAATCTGCATATTTTGTGTAGTTCTTCGCGACCTCACCAGCATCCTTCACGATCACAAAGATGCCCGGAGATGCCGAGACCACTGCAGCCGGATCTATCTCTTCTATCCTGTCATCGATACGCTTTGTGACTTTGAACGGAACATCCCCGATAGTTATCACATCGCCGATCTCTATGTCCTTTGCGGTTCCGACCAATGCTTCACCCTGAGCCACTGTCTCGTTATAGCCAAATACTCTGTTATAGACATCCACATCAATGAACAGTATCTGCGCTACTTTGTCATAA